>NZ_JADEWA010000308.1:0-6533 GCF_015207865.1 Dolichospermum sp. LEGE 00246 | reverse complement strand
GTTTAGTCTCAAGATAACGTCTTGCAGAAGTATGACAACCTAAAAATATTAAATAAACGTAACATGGATTATTCGTATCAGAGATTGAATTATTCAACCAATCTTGCATATCATGCAAAGCTCTATTACCAGAAAATAAACAATCATCTAAATAAATATATAGACGAGATTGTGAAGATGATTGATTAATGCTAATTCCATATTCACGCATGGTTATTTCATTAGCTAATTTCAGTAAATCTTTTTGACTGTCTCCTTTTTTTTGAATATCTAGAAAGTGTCCGTATTGAATAAGTGCTGAAGGATTCTTACCAAAAATTTCCTCAGATGTTAAAATCTCGGTTAGAAAAGATTCAGCCTTAGATTTAGATATATAATATTTACTGAGAAGATGATCCATTTCCGAAAGAATAATTAACTGTTCATCATCATCAAACTGAGATACCCACCTATCAACGTGAGAAGTTGTCATAGGAGGAATTTCACCTAAGCGATAATCACTAATAGTATTAGCTATTGATTCTAGTAAATTTTGCCTATTCATATTTTATGGTTAGATGCTTAAAACTGATTTCGGTAATAATATTTACCACTTTCACCCATTAAAATTGATTAAGGCAGGTATTTTACCTGCCCATGTAATCCTATTCTATACCCTCAATCCGGTTTTCCACCTCCTGATACAACTCTCTCAATCTGTCTAAATTCTCCTCGCTAGTCTCCCAATAACCGCGTCCATTCATTTCCAACAAAGTAGAAACAATCTTGCGGAAAGAATGAGGGTTGAGATTCATCAAACGCTTTTGCATTTCCTCATCTTTGATGAAAGTTTCGTTTGTGTCCTCATAAATCCAATTATCCACAGCGCCAGCAGTCGCACTCCAACCAGTAGTATTAACCAACCGCTTAGAAAGTTCCCGCACACCTTCGTAACCGTGAGATAACATCCCCTCATACCATTTGGGATTTAATAACTTAGTCCGCGCATCTAAACGCACAGTTTCTGATAAAGTTCTCACCTGTGCATTCGCAGTAGTTGTATCTGCAATGTAAGAAGATGGTTTCTTGCCATCTGCACGCAGACTTGCTACTAACTTAGTCGGATCTGAGTCAAAATAATGGGAAACATCTGTTAAACTGATTTCCGAAGAATCGAGATTCTGGAAAGTTGCATCAGCAGTTTTCAAAGTCGTTTCAAAAATCTCCCGCGACTCATCCATAACCCCAGGATTATCAGAATTGAAAGAGAAAGATTTCCGTTTCAAATACATTTCCTGCAATTCAGCTTCACTATCCCAAGTGCTATTCTCCACTGCAAGGTTAATGTTAGAAGAATAAGAACCAGAAGCATTAGAGAAAACGCGAGTTGCAGCTTGACGCAGATTTATGCCCATGTCCTCAGCTTGTTTCAAAGCGTGCTTGCGGACAAAGTTCATTTCCAAAGGTTCATCAGCTTCCGCAGCCATTTTCACACCTTGGTCAAGCAAATTCATTTGGTTAATGAACAAGTCGCGGAATACACCAGAACAGTTAATTACCACGTCAATTCTAGGACGACCCAATTCTGACAAAGGTATCAATTCCAACTTGTTTACCCGTCCCAAAGCATCAGCAACCGGACGCACACCAATCATCCACATAATTTGGGCGAGGGATTCACCGTAGGTTTTGATGTTATCTGTACCCCAGAGGACACAGGCGATGGTTTCCGGCCAGTTGCCCTCATTTTCTGATCTGTTCCGTTCCAACAACCTATCAACGACGATTTTCGCAGATTGGACTGCGGCGGAAGTGGGGATAGATTGGGGATCTAAAGCGTGAATATTTTTACCAGTGGGTAATACGTCAGGATTACGGATAGGATCACCACCGGGTCCGGGTAAAATGTATTCACCGGCTAAACCTTGGAGAAGTCCACCCAGTTCGTTATCTGCACAAACTTGTTTTAGACAAAATTCCAAATATTCAAACAGGGGTTTTAACGCAGAGGTGTCAACTTTGGGATAACCTGATTGGTGCAGTGATTCTACCCAAGGTTCTTTTCTCCCCATATTGAAGAAGTTCAACTTGGAAACCGCTATGACTCTACCTTCTGCGTCAATTTGTTCTTGGACTAAAGCTGTGACAGCCGCACGGGTAGCAAGGGTGATATCTTGTAATAGTTGCACATCTGCCAAAATTCCGGCATCGTTGTTTTTGTAGATATCTTCAATGTTGCGTCCCAGACTTCTAGCAATAATTCCGGGTAAACCTAGCAGTTCTTCCTCTTGTCGGTCTAAACTAGCTATATTGACCAAAGTGGCGATCGCTTCTTCGGCACTAGGAGGCTTACCAATCACGTGCAGTCCACAAGGTAACAAGCGCGATTCAATCTCCATCAACCGCCGATAAACGCTACCCACGATGTTATCCCGTTCTTCCGAGGACATATCCTTAGAGTCGGTTTCTGGTAACTCAATATCCTTGTCTAAGTTGACAATGCGGCATTTATCCATGATGGAATTGACAATAGAAACGCCGCGTCCTGTGTCCTTCAAAGTTTGGTAAGAAGCAATTAACTCGCTAAGTTCCTTCAAACCCTTGTATAAACCAGCATTTTCCGCAGGTGGTGTTAGGTAAGAAATAGTTTCTGCATAACTGCGACGTTTGGCAATTGTGGCTTCGCTGGGGTTATTGGCTGCGTAATAATACAGATTCGGAATTGAGCCAATTAGTTGATCTGGGTAACAATCACCAGACATTCCCATTTGCTTACCGGGCATGAATTCCAATGAGCCATGTGTCCCAAAGTGTAACACAGCATCAGCGCCCCAGATCCGTTCTAGATAGGTGTAGTAAGCTGCAAAACCATGATGCGGACTTGCAGAACGGGAGAATAACAACCGCATGGGGTCGCCTTCATAACCAAATGTTGGCTGCACACCAATGAAGACGTTACCAAATTGTTTCCCATAAATCAAGAGATTTTGTCCGTCGCTGTTGAGGTTTCCGGGAGGTGGTCCCCAGTTTTCTTCTAAACGTTGGGAGTAGGGTGTCAGTGCTTCATATTCTGGCACAGACATTTTGTAAGCAACGTTGAGTTCAGGACTGTTGTATTGTGCTTGTGCGTCGTGGATGACTTGTTCTAACAACTCTTGGGGAGTTTCGGGAATGTCCTGCACGTCGTAACCGTTGTTTTTCAGTCCTTTCATGACTTCATGGATAGAACCGAATACATCTAAATATGCGGCTGTACCCACGTTACCTTTGTCGGGAGGGAAGCTGAAAACAGTGATAGCGACTTTTTTGATTAATTTAGGTTTGCGGCGCAGAGTTGCCCATTTTAAGGCGCGTTTGGCGACTATTTCTACCCGGTCTTGGAGGGCGATCGCTTTCCCTGTTGCCCCATCTTTACCTGACAAGATAATAGGCTCAATTGCCCCGTCTAATTCAGGGATAGCAATCTGTAAAGCTACTTGAATGGGATGTAACCCCAAATCGCTATCTAGCCATTCTTCGGTGGTTTGGAAGACCAAAGGCAAAGCCACCATGTAGGGACGATTTAACCGTTTTAAGGCTTCAATAGCTTTCGGATGATCTTGTCTCGCTGGTCCACCCACCAAAGCGAAACCAGTTAAAGAGACTACCGCATCTACTAATTGTAATTTGGTTGTAGGTTCATAGAAGTAAGCTTCTATTGGTTTAGAGAAATCCAAACCACCAGCAAACACAGGCAGAACTTTCGCACCTAATGATTCTAATTCCTGGACAATTGCCACATAATGGGCATCATCACCGGTCACTAGGTGAGTTCTTTGTAAAACCAAACCTACACATGGTGCAAGAGGGTCTTTGAGATTTCGGGAAATATCCCTGCGGACAGAATACCAGTTAAGATATTCTCGCACATCCTCAAACATACTTGGCGCTAAAGGATGCCAAATCCCCATATCGGGATAAACAACTGGTGCTTGGTATTCAGCAGCAGCAAAGCTTTCTTTTTCTGCGCCTTTCAATACGTATTTATCAGCCAGCATCAGTAAAAAGTTTTCCAGGTTTTCCGCTGAACCACCTAGCCAATACTGAAAACTGAGCATGAAGTTTCTCGCGTCTTGTGCTTTTTCCATAGGGAGGAATTTCAGCACTTGGGGAAGAGTCCGCAATAACTTCAACATTCCGTCTTGGAAACCAGCGCCAGATTTTTCTTTGCGCTTTTTCATGAAGTTAGCGATAACGCTCTTGGATTGTCCTAACTGCGCCAAGGAGAAGCTACCCATTTTATTGAGGCGCATAACTTCGGGCATGGAGGGGAAGACAACGGATACATCGAGATTATCACGATGGGGTTCTACTGCGGCAACTACTTTCTGTGCTAAGTCTTCAATAAAAATCAGAGAAGCAATGAATATATTAGCACTGGCTATATCGCGTTGAAATCCTTCAAAGTTTTCAGTTCCCCGCAGTTCTTCAATCAAGTATCCACTGATTTCTATGGCAACGCTGGGATGATTAGCGTTAATTTCCCGTACCGCTTGTGATAATGCACTTTGGTATTGGGATTCTAGCACGACATAGACAACCTTGATTAATTTACGTCCCCGTAAATCATCAGGTGCAATATGTCGAATCGTGGACTTGACTTGGGTAAACATTCAAATAAGCTCCTTTCAAGCGTGTTCTCATGAAGTTCCTCACGGCATAACCGTTTGTAACTTCAATTATTTTCGGCAATAAGAGTTTTTTAGCAGAAAACTCGGATTCTGTGGGGGTTTTGTCCTATATCTGACACAAAATGATATAGAAAACAACATATTTATTCATGAATCTTAACAAAGAATACAGGTTCTCTCACCTGGTTTTAAATTTTGTTTACATACTTGTTTCAGGATCTAGTGCTAGTGGTAGAAAAATAAGTACATACTTCTGTATAATTAAGAGAATATTAAAAATAGTTGTCTTTGTTAGCTTGGTGAGTGCCAAATGAGTGACATCAAGAAAATAGATACCAATGCCTATGTGACAGTACAGGGACAATATGCTGTGGTCAATGAAGGTGCAGGTTACGCAATTATCAACATTCAAACAAAGCAGATAGTTGCTCGTAATATTTCATCTTTCCTTGACTGTGTAAAAACGCTGGAATACATTGTTGGAAAGGGTGAATCCCAAGATCCAATTCAATATTCTACATCTAATGAAAATCAACCTCAGATACAATTAACTAACTTTGGTGTTAAACCAGATGTACAACGACTTATTGAAATCTACGCTCCAGCCACAGTGAGAGTGGAGAAGAAGGTGCATTGGAATCGAAGCCGATACAAGTGCTACGATCTATCTGGTAACTGTCTTGGACGGGTTAAAGGAAAACAAGGAGATCGCTATTGGGAAGACATAAACGGTAATAAACATTACTAAGAGAAACTTTCCTCCCATTTGTCCTGATTTTGTAATTGAGTTACTTTCTCCTAGTGATAGTTTGAAAACTAGACAGGATTTACAGATTAATCAATAATCAAGAAATTGGTTTGTAATCACTTAGGAATGAATTTGTCAGAATCAGGATAACCAGGATTAAAGGATTTACAGGATGTTATTTAATAATTGTTGGTGAAAATTTGGGGATGATTTTGTTTATTCTGATATGGCTAACGCCACACTACGCTATCAGACAATTACAACATTAAACACCAACAAACAAATGAGCAATTATATCCTGGACATCCTCAAATCCTGGACATCCTGATTCAGACAAAAAATCCGCGTTTATCTGCGTTTATCTGCGTTCACCCCTGAATCAAGAAAAATAGGCGATCGTTTAAAATTAGGGTTGTGAGCGATAGCGAAGCGCTGCTGCAAGCAGTTCGCTTAAAATTAGGGAGTTGTGAGCGATAGCGAAGCGCTCCGTAGGAATCGCTTTTGGGGATGTTGGGAGAGCTATCGCCCCTGAGTTTAAATAAAATAGAATTATATAACCAAAAAACCGTACTATGACTTCACGACTCGAAAATGCGATCGCTGCTATCCAACAGCTATCATCTACAGAACGTCAACAACTATTGCAAATCTTTACCCAAAGCAATTCATCCTCACAGTCTCAAACCGATCTTAAAAATCTCAGTCATCAGTTTTGGCAAGATACCACACTCAAAGAACTACTCGCCACACAGACCCCTATCACCGTAGATAACCTCAAACATCTTGCTGCTGACTTTTGGCCGGAAGAAGACTCCATCGAAGATTTTCTCATTTTCCTACGACAACAACGCCAAGAAGTGATTTAACCAAACGCCATGAGTTTTTACCTCATTGATACTGATATCGCTTCTTTCATCTTCAAAGGTAGTGATTATGCCGACCCTTACTTACCATATTTAACTAGCTGAACTGTTTCAGTGGGCAATTTTGCGTCAATGGAGCGATCGCTGTTTCACACAACTAGAACAATACCTATCTAACTACTTAATTATTCCAGTTGATCAATCACTTTGTCGAGAATGGGCGTATATTCGTGCCAAGCGACAAAGCGCAGGACGACCAATATCTCCACAAGA
>NZ_JADEWA010000033.1:0-22713 GCF_015207865.1 Dolichospermum sp. LEGE 00246 | reverse complement strand
GAACATCAATCTTTACATCTGATTATCATCTTGACTACTTTTTCTCATAGTTATCAGCTAAATATTCTCAAACCGGAAACTACTACCATGAAAAGCTGGAAGTCCATATTAGTTCTTGCATTGTTATGTCTGAGTTTAGTATTTGCTGACTCTGCATTAGCTGATCCGCCAAAATACAAGAAAAATCCTGATTACATCACACTGAATCAAAAACTACAACAATTACAAACGGCGAAAGCTACACAAACCCCGTTAACTGGTTATACACCAGAGGAAATTGACCAAAAAATCCATGATTTAGAATTTCAAAAATCTGCTTTTGAGTCAGGAATTGACTGGGGACAATGTAGTAATCAAACAGGAAAAACTCTAGCTATATATGGCACAGAACCAAATTTGGAAGATGATGATTATTCCAATGGTGCAGCATTATATTTTTTAGCTGATGGTCAAACGACAAAAGATAAATGGAATTGCAAAGGAATCTATCTACCCACAGATGTTAAAGCTGTAGCTTTAGGGTTGAATGGGGAGAAGGAAGAATTAACTGATGGTGTTGTCATTAAAGTTTTTAATGGCACTAAAGTGGTATTGAAAACCAACCCAGATACAAGTGCAATTGAATTTAACCAAGTGGGAACACAAATTCCTAAAGCTGGTGAGATTAACTGGTTTGTTCCTAATGTTACCCAAGCAGTTATAGATGCCAAAATTACTAACGCACCTACTAAAAAAGCTTAATAGTCATTAGTTGAGTAGGTTGGGTTGACGCAAGGAAACCCAACATCATCAAGACTTGGTTAGGTTGCGCTGTCATTAGACATCTCCAAAAAAGATTGTAAAGACGTTCCATGGAACGTCTCTACAGGGTTTTCAGGTCAAGTATCTTTAATTTTTGGAGATATCTATTTAACCCAACCGACTCAACTCATTTTTAATTAACCGGGTTTCTTCAGACAGCAGAGTAGTTTCAGTCTCTATACTGCTATTAATAGCGTTAACTCTATGCAAATTAGGCTGAATAATTAGACTGACACCAATAGCCCAAGCTAGTGCAACCATCCAACCGGCGAGAATATCGCTAGGAAAGTGAACCCCAAGATAAAGGCGTGTCCAAGCAATAGTTAACAGGTACAAACTACCAATAGTTAGAACTAACCAACGCCAAGGACGATGCCAAGTTAAAATTACTACAATTGCTACTAGTGTCATGCTTGTCATGGCGTGACCACTAGGAAAAGCATAATCAAATTCAGGTGCTTTTGATATCCATAAATGGGGACGTATTCGGTGCATAAATTCTTTGGCTGTGCGGTTAATAAGCAGATTCCCGCAAGCTGTAGTCAGTAAGTAAGCAAGAGTTCTCCATTTTCTTTGCTTCCATAATATTAGAGCGATAGCACTTAATACAGGTAATACAGTCCAGAATGATCCCCATTTAGTCAGCAATACGGCAAAAATATCCAGTTGTGGATTAGCTGTAGAGTGAATTGCCAACAAAATTGGCATATCCCAGAGAAAACCACCGTCATTTTGCCAAATCCTCACCGCCAGGATTTCCACAACCTGCAAAGGCAAATACACACCCATAAATATCAGCAACAAAGAACGCCAATGGGAAAGTAACAGGTTTTTCAGAAAATTAAGCGGTGACTTGCTTTCACCCCGACTTTTTTTTAGTTTTTTCATAATTCCATCCAGTATACAAGTATCATTTTCTATCAAAATACTGAGAATAAATCAACTATCGTAGTCCAGACAAGAGAAATAAGTGTCTGCGGAGTCCTGAAAATCAGGAAATTCTCACTAAGACATATAGATACTGGTAAGTAATTGGACAAAAATATTTACAGTCATTGCGAGGGAAGGGAAGCAATCACAACCCTTGCGATTGCTTCATTTCACTTCGTTCCATATGGCTAACGCAATGACATTGTGTAATTAATTCTGTCTCACTACTTACTAGACATTTTATTATTTATAAGTTTATAATACAGTAAGTTGATAGAGATGCTGTAGTTTTATGAAAAATTGCCAAAACTAGGGTATCTTTCAACACTTAAGCTAAAAAATTACCCTTCAGGAGTAATAAAAGTCTACTTACCAGATTTATAAAAAGTCATCCTGAACAAACTTAGACAGCGATTTTTTGTATTCATAAAATTGAGTCTATTCGAGCTTATCTTTCTCAATTCTCAATTAACTTACACTAACACCAGTATGGACTACTTATTACTACCAGCTTTCAGCTTTTTCATTGGCATCATTGTGGGTTTAACAGGTATAGGTGGTGCATCTTTGATCACTCCTATGTTGATTTTTGTTTTTCAAGTACCACCTTCTATTGCTATTAGTTCTGATGTGGTTGCAGCTACATTAATGAAAGTAGTAGGGGGAGTAAAACACTGGCAACAGAAAACCCTTGATTTAGAAGTAGTTAAATGGTTGTCAATGGGTAGTGTTTCTGGTTCGCTATTGGGAGTAGGGGTTTTACACCAACTCAGACAAAGTGGAGAACATAACCTAGATAACCTTTTACTGCGGTTACTAGGAATAATGATTTTGATAGTTACATTAGCAGCATTAATCCAAATGTTGTTGATGACATTTTTCCCCAAAATTAATTTACCCGAATTGCCAAAATTAAATTTAAAAACGAATGAAGGACGTTTTTTATCCTTACTTATTGGCGCAATTTTAGGCTTTTGTGTGGGAATGACAAGTGTTTCATCAGGTTCTATGTTCGCCCTAGCATTAATCGCTTTTTTTCGGTTAGATGCCCGAAAATTAGTAGGTACAGATATTACACAAGCCGCCATTTTACTAATATTTACATCCCTGGGACATCTGACTTTAGGAACTGTTGATTGGAGTTTAGTCATACCTATTTGGATAGGTTCTGTTCCCGGAGTTCTCATTGGTGCGAAACTTTGCGAAATTACCCCTCAACGTCCACTCAGATTTATTATCTACAGCATCTTAATGATGGTAAGTTGGAAATTAGTCGGACAAGCATAATTAACTCTATATCTCTCTGGGTTTTAATTTACTTATCCAAATAATAAATTAAATGTTCCTCTTTCATACATAATAAATAACCCCAAACCAATTAGTACAAAAGGAACAATAGCCTGACCATAACGACTTAAAATATAACTAATGTTAGGTTGAAGAGTTAATAAATAAGCGATACAGCACCAAACCCCTACCATGACAAAAAATACCGCCAAAATTATTCCTAAACCCACAATACTTTGACCTGCAAATAGGGGTATATAAATACTAATATTATCACCGCCATTAGCAACTGTCACAGCCGCAACTTTATAAGTGTTGGGATGTAAAATGCTTAATAAAAAAGAAAATGGAGGGCTATTATATTCAGTATTTACTGTCTGAACTTCTGTCCCTTCTTCTTCCCGATTTACTAATTGTTTAATCCCAATAGCAATTGGTAATATTCCTAGTAATCCAATCCATTCTCGCTGGATAACTAAGCCACCGAAAAAACCTGGTAAGCTGAGGATAATAATAGCTGTAAAGCCAAGATATTGACCGATAAAAATATGTCTACGCCGAAAATTGCTATCTATTTGCGAAAAAAATAGCAATAGAATAATAATGTCATCAATATTAGTGGCAGCAAAGGCAATTATGCTTTCTGTAAAAGCAGTAGCAACCTGATTCATGGTAAAATTTCATAATATAACACTATTTATCAAGATAGCAATATTTGGAACACTAAATTCAATCTAATATCTTTCAGGTTCAATTAAAAAAATGTAGGTTGGGTTAAGCGACAGCGCAACCCAACAAAATACCGAAAATATGGGAAATACTGAAAATGTCAGAAATAAAGCAAAAAAATGTAGGTTGGGTTAAGCGACAGCGCAACCCAACAAAATACCGAAAATATGGGAAATACTGAAAATGTCAGAAATAAAGTAAAAAAATGTAGGTTGGGTTAAGCGACAGCGCAACCCAACAAAATACCGAAAATGTGGGAAATATTGAAAATGTTGGGTTTCCTTACGTCAACCCAACCTACATGATTTAAGTCAGAAATGTTGAAATCATCCAAAATGAATAATTTATTGACAGCAATTATTACCGGGTTAGTTGCTTTCATAGCCACTAATATTGATGATATTTTAATTTTGTTAGTGTTTTTTGCTCAAGTAAATGATAATTTTCGCCCTTGGCAAATTGTTGTTGGTCAATATTTAGGTTTTACTATTCTCGTCATCTTCAGTTTACCTGGATTATTTGGTGGATTGATTCTGCCTCAATCATGGATTGGTTTACTAGGCTTAATTCCTATTGCTATTGGTATTAGTAGTTTGGTGAATAAGGAAACAGAACAATTAGCTGATGGAATCCAGGAGATAACACCATCTTTTTTAACACCAAAAATTTACACTGTGGCAGCGATAACGGTGGCTAATGGTAGTGATAATATTAGCATTTATGTACCGTTATTTTCTAGTGTTAGATTAGAGAGTTTTTTCATAATTATCGGGTTATTTTTTCTCCTGTTAGCCATTTGGTGTTATGCAGCATATCAGTTAACCCATCAACAAAAAATAGCTAATTTTTTTACCAAATATGGTAATTATCTTGTCCCATTTGTACTGATAGGTTTAGGGGTTGTAATTGTCTGTAAAAGTCAAGCTTTAAGTCCGCTAAAACTTTTTGGTAGTTGTATTTGTTTATTTTTTTTGGTGAAAAAAAATGATAGTAAGTAGATGAACACAATAAAACCAAACTGTGTAAAGAAACGTAAAATCGCTGAAAAATTCTTTACTCTTGCCTCTTTTCTCTTGCCTTGCTATAACGACGATTCTCAACACTAGCCTACTTAACTCTCTTCTGTCAAACTGGGAATCAAAAAATAATTTCCTAATTTTCAAATCCATATATCTTTAAGGTTTGAACCGTTTATTACTAACAAAATATGGCGAGTATTTTGAAAGATTAATAAATCACCAAAAGCCTTGATAAATAAGGGTTTCAGATTTTGATCTGGCGAGAATGACAGAAGAGGGTTAATTAACAGGAAAGACAGGAGATAAAAAAATAATTATTTCTATCACCAATGATTAAATTTTCAAAGTTTAGTTAACCATTCATTCTCATCCGCATCTTTAAACAACGAGGTACTGAGGTAGCGTTCACCAAAGCTAGGCTGGACCATAACTATCAATTTATTGGCATTCTCTGGACGTTTAGCTAGTTGCAACGCTGCATATAAAGCCGCACCAGCAGAAATTCCTGATAGCAGTCCTTCTTCTTTTGCTAACCGCCGACTGTAGATAATGGCTTGATCATCTGAGACTTGAATGACTTCATCTATCAATTCAGAACGGTAAATGGCGGGAATAAATCCGGGTCCGATACCTTGAATTTTGTGTGGTCCGGCTTTTCCTCCTGCTAACACTGGGCTGTTAACTGGTTCAACTGCTACTGCTTGAAAGCTGGGTTTGCGTTGTTTGATTACTTCAGATACGCCCGTAATTGTTCCTCCAGTTCCTACTCCTGAGACAAGGATGTCAACTTCCCCATCCGTATCATGCCAAATTTCTTCAGCGGTGGTGCGAGCGTGAATTTGGGGATTAGCAGGATTGCTGAATTGTTGCAACATATAAGCATTGGGGGTGATGGCGACGATTTCTGTGGCTTTAGCGATCGCTCCCCGCATTCCCTCTACCCCTGGTGTTAACTCTAATTGCGCCCCATAGGCTCTTAGCATAAGTCTTCTTTCCTGGCTCATCGTATCCGGCATCGTCAAAATCAGCCTATAGCCTTTAGCGGCTGCAACCATTGCTAAAGCAATGCCTGTATTTCCAGAAGTTGCCTCAACTAAAGTAGTTTGACCGGGAATAATTAAGCCTTGTTCCTCTGCCGTTTGAATCATGCTCACGCCAATTCTATCTTTTACAGAAGCTGCCGGATTCATACTTTCTAGTTTGACAACAATTTGCGCCAATGCTCCTGAATCTTGAGGAATTTTGTTTAACTGCACTAAGGGCGTTTTACCCACTAATTCAGTGATATTTTTCGCTATTCGCATTGCTAGACCTCCTAGTAACTAAATGTAATACATGGGATTATTTTGAGCGCGAGTCTCTCTTTCCTGACACAAATCTTGGAGTGTATAGCTACGCAAAACCTCAATTGCAGCCGCGTTAGCTTGTTCCCAGATTTCTACAACTAAAGTTTTTTCTATCGTCGGAGTCTCAGAGCTTTCTTTCTCTTTCCGTTCACCTTCCACCAAGGTGACAATTTCTAGCAAAGTAATTTGCCAAGGCTCACGCATTAACAGGAAACCGCCTTTTGAGCCACGTTGACTCTGGACCAAACCCGCACGCCGCACTTGAGTGAGAATCTGTTCGAGATAGCGTTCCGGTATGGGTTGCTTGGCCGCAATCTCGTTCATGGTCAAAGGAACTTTTTTATCGTGATGGCTGGCGAGTTCTAACAGTGCTAAGAGTGCGTATTCCACTTTTGCCGAAAGATCCAGAAGAGCGTAGTTTTGACTATTCAAATCTGTATTCAGAATACTACTGTACATTGATAGATTTATCGGCTTTTAACCGCAATGATTTTACTTTTGGGTGTTAGATGTGATATAGTAACACCTATAATAAGTAAAATACCATAACTCTATCGGATTTAAGGTGATTATGTGCAAGATTGTCAAATTTGCTGAATATTTTCCATAAACTATCCGAACACAATACTTTTTAGATCAAGAATAATCTATACTACGGTTACTACATCGGAAATTAGTAATATACACACTAATGTCATTATACACAGGTCTAACTCAATCATTTACTGACAATACTCACAAGCATTTCACCAGAAGATCGCTATTACCCGTTAAAAAAAATGCTGTATGGCGAATAGAAAGCGGTTTTGTGATGACATACACTTATCTAGAAGACGGTACGATAGTAGCTTTGGGATTATGGGGTCCGGGAGATGTGGTTGGTGAAGTTCTCTCGAAAATGAAGCCCTATCGGATGGAATGTTTAACCACAGTCAAAGCAACTGTTTTACCTGTGGATGATTTGCATCAGTTCACAGAAACTTTGCTTTATCACATTCAACAAGCGGAAGAATTAATGGTGATTCGCAGTCATAAAAAAGTAGAGACTATGCTGATTCAACTATTAGGATGGTTATCAAAAAAATTTGGCTCAGAAGTAGAACAAGGACGTTTAATTGATATGCGTCTAACTCATGAAGATTTAGCAGCGCTGATCAGTTCTACTCGTGTAACTATCACTCGTCTGCTGGGACAATTGGAACAGGATGGATTGATTGATAGACTTCCTCTACATCGAATTATTGTCCGACAAGAGGATATTTGGTATTATGAAATTTAATTTGGAAAATACCAAAAAATAACTCTGCGAAGGGTAACCGTTCACGGGCGTACTTGGTGACTCAAATCCCGTAAAGTTGAGGGTGTTAGGGCTAAAGTTTTCGTTAAATCTGTCAGGAGAAAGCGATCGCAGAGTTTAAATAATTCTATCTCTGTAGAGGTGTGTCGCATCAGCCGCAGAAAATGACCGTCAGTATCAACATTCAAAGCAATGTAGTTAAGAAACATTTTCAGGTAGCCTATCCGCGCTCGTTCTGGCATAGTGGAAGCTGTAGGGGTTTGCCATAAGCGATCGATGTAATTGCGTACCTCTGCTAACGGCACTGGTGTGATCTGTTCTCCCCGTAAAGCCTGACGAATTTGATTAAACAGCCAAGGATTTCCAATCGCCCAACGTCCCACCATCACCCCCGCTGCACCTGTTTGCGAAAGCACTTCTAAGGCAGTTGTCGCCGATTTAATATTACCATTAGCCAGCACTGGACAGTTAACCCGTCTCACCGCTTCCGCAATCAAATCATATTTAACTTCCCCGTGATACATATCTTTCACCGTGCGACCATGCAAACTCAATAAATCAATATTGTTATCAGCAATTATATCTAGGATTTTATAAAAGTTATCTGTATTTTCAAAACCTACGCGCATTTTCACCGTTAAAGGTCTATCATTAACCACAGAACGCAGTTCTCCCAAAATCCGCTCGACTTTTTCCGGTTCTCGGAGTAATCCACCTCCAACATTTTTGCGATAGATTCTCGGCGCAGGACAGCCCATATTTAAGTCTACTCCAGCGATATTATAGCCGCAGAGTTCCTTTGCGGTTCTGGCTAAATCGGGGATACTTTCGCCAATCATTTGGGCAAAAACCGGGCGACCTGTATCGTTTTCGGTAATTGCTGCCAGGATTTTCCGATTGAGTCGTGAGGTATCATTGACACGAAAATACTCAGTAAAGAAGTAGTCAGGGCTACCGTAGTGGGCAATGACTTTCATAAACCAGAGATTGGTTACATCCTGCATAGGTGCAAGGGCAGTAAGTGGTAAGTCTTGCTGAAGCGATTGGGGGAGCAATACCTGGGACATAGAGTTGCAAAGCGTTCAACGGTAATTGAGAATTAATTATAACAAAATCCTTACGGAGTCAGGTTTTGACTGTGGTATGCGGCATTTCTAAATCTAAGGACGGGCAGGATGCCCATCCCACAAAATTGGGTAATTTATTTTTTGGTGTTCCCTTGAGAGAACTATGAGCCTTATTCTGTCTGCATCTTAACTCTTTTTGTCATCCCGTCAGCTATCAGACAAATTGATTAATTCGTTGCCAAACACTTTCTAATAAATCAGAATTATCCATATTAACATATTCAAGATTAGGAGATTGTCTAAACCAAGTCCGTTGACGTTTAGCGAATTGTCTGGTATGTAAAACAATTAATTCTTTTGCTTCTTCTAAAGAAAGTTCACCGGCTAAATATTGCTTGATTTCTTGATATCCCAAAGTATTTAATAAAGATAAATCAGTACCATATTTTTGACAAAGATATTCAACTTCACCAACTAAACCATCTGCTATCATTTGCTCAGTTCGCTTGCGAATTCTCACGTCTAAATGTTCTGCATCAGAATCTAAACAAATTTGCAAAATTGGATAATCTGGTGGGTTTTCTCCTTGCTGTTCAGAAATGGGTATACCAGTTGTATAATAAACTTCCAAAGCTCTTAAAGTTCGCACCAAATCGTGAGCATGAATTTTTTGGGCAGCGATCGCATCAACTTGTTGTAATATCTGGTAAAGTTGAACTTGTCCTAAAGATTCTAATTGCGATCGCAATTCTGGTTGTGGTGAAACTCTGGGAATCTTCATTCCTTGCACAATGGCACGAATATATAAACCAGTTCCACCCACTAACAACAGTGTTTCACCCCCCAATCTAGCAATTAAAGCTTGTGCTTGTTCCTGATAATTTGCTAATGTCATTATTTCAGTTGGTTCACAGATATCTATTAAATAATGGGGAACTGATTTTTGTTCAACCACATTTGGTTTAGCCGTACCAATATCAAACTCACGATATACTTGACGAGAATCAGCACTAAGAATTACAGAATTTAACCTTTGTGCTAAACTCAAAGCCAAACCAGATTTCCCCGTCGCTGTCGCTCCACAAATTACAATTAATTTAGTCATTGGTTATTAGTTATTAGTCATTAAGTAGGTGAACACAATAAAACCAAACTGTGTAAAGAAACGTAAAATCGCCCAAACCCTCTTGCCTCTTGCCTCTTGCCTCTTGCCTTGCCATAACGACAATTTTCAACGCCAACCTACTTAGTCATTGGGAAGCAGAACTGGGAACAGACTAATTGTCTCTTGAATTCCCATTAGGGTTACAACCCCTATATAAACTTCTCACAAAATTGCCCTACAGACGGCAGGAAGGCTTTTGTGTTATAATAGTGGGGTGATTTGACTTTTTTAGCCTTTTGGCGATATTAACCCCAAGCATCAGGAGAATTTTCATGACGAGCAGTTACAGCGCCGATCAGATTCAAGTTCTGGAAGGTCTGGAAGCCGTCCGCAAACGACCAGGGATGTACATTGGTACTACAGGTCCGCGAGGACTCCACCATTTAGTTTACGAGGTAGTGGACAACTCTGTTGATGAAGCTTTGGCGGGTCACTGTACCCATGTTGAAGTGGATATTAATGCTGATGGTTCTGTTACAGTAACAGATGATGGTCGGGGTATTCCCGTAGATATTCACCCAAAAACCGGAAAATCAGCTTTAGAAACTGTGTTAACTGTTCTCCATGCTGGTGGTAAGTTTGGTGGTGGTGGCTATAAAGTTTCTGGTGGTTTACACGGAGTGGGAATTTCTGTTGTTAACGCCCTCTCTGAGTTTGTAGAAGTTACGGTTTGGCGAGATCATAAGGTACATAAGCAGCGATATGAACGGAGTTTTCCAGTTACGGAATTGGTAGCAACGCCTTACAAAGAAGATAGAACTGGTACTTCTATTACTTTTAAGCCAGATACACAAATTTTTACCACCAGCATAGAATTTGATTACATTACTTTATCAGGAAGATTGCGCGAGTTAGCGTACTTAAATGCAGGTGTAAGAATTATTTTTACGGATCATCGTTTAGATATCTTAAAAAGCGATACACCAAGAATAGAAACCTACGAATACAAGGGTGGTATTAAAGAGTATATCGCCTACATGAATCGTGAGAAGCAACCTCTTCATGAAGAAATTATCTATGTCCAAGGGGAACGTAATAACGTCCAGGTAGAAGTTTCTTTACAGTGGTGTACTGATGCTTATACAGATAATGTCCTTGGCTTTGCTAATAATATTCGGACTATTGATGGTGGTACACACCTAGAAGGTTTAAAAGCCGTCTTAACTCGGACATTAAATGCAACCGCTCGCAAACGGAATAAAATTAAAGAGAATGAATCTAACCTCAGTGGTGAACACGTCCGTGAAGGTCTAACTGCTGTAATTTCTGTTAAAGTCCCTGATCCTGAATTTGAGGGACAAACTAAAACTAAATTGGGAAATACAGAAGTTCGCGGTATCGTTGATTCTTTTGTGGGGGAAGTTCTCACTGAATATCTAGACTTTCATCCGGCGATCGCTGATGCTATTTTAGATAAAGCTATCCAAGCGTTTAAAGCTGCTGAAGCTGCCCGTCATGCGCGGGAATTAGTCCGTCGGAAATCAGTATTAGAATCCTCTCCTCTACCTGGTAAGTTAGCAGATTGTAGTTCTCGTGATCCTGCTGAGTCTGAAATATACATCGTGGAAGGCGATTCAGCGGGAGGCTGTTTTCATGGTGATACATTAGTAGCATTAGTTGATGGGCGATCGCTCAGTTTTAAAGAAATCGTCGCCGAACAAGCAATCGGCAAAGAGCATTTTTGCTACACCATTCGTAATGATGGCACTATTGGGGTAGAACGGATTATTAACCCCCGCATGACTAAAGCCAATGCTGAAGTCATTAAGGTGACATTGGATAATGGCGAAACAATTGTTTGCACACCAGATCATCGCTTCATGTTACGCGATGGCAGTTACAAGCAAGCCGCATTATTAACCCCTGATGATTCCCTCATGCCTCTATATCGGCAAATATCTGATATCAGCAATCCAGGGATTACCATTGATGGTTATGAAATGGTTTGGAATCCCCGTTCTGATTCTTGGTTGTTTACCCATACCTTAGCGGATTGGTATAACCGTTATTTAGGTGTTTATCAGCTAACAGATGGAGAACACTGCCATCATCTTGATTT
Organism: Dolichospermum sp. LEGE 00246; assembly: GCF_015207865.1. NCBI lineage: Bacteria > Bacillati > Cyanobacteriota > Cyanophyceae > Nostocales > Aphanizomenonaceae > Dolichospermum > Dolichospermum sp. LEGE 00246. The sequence continues at coordinate 11,013 of NZ_JADEWA010000033.1, read as the reverse complement.
TAACAAGCGTAACAATAACCCTACGAATTTACAGCGGTTATCCGTTGAGTCACACTTAGCTTTGCATCGCGCTCATATTGAAAAAACATTACATCGTCAAGATGTAATTGACAAGAGCCGGAAAACTCGTCAAGGTAAAGAATTTCGTGCCAAGATGAGTCAAAGAATGCAGCAGCCGGAAACGCAGCAAATTTTGTCAGCACAAGCTAAGGAACAATGGCAAGATGAAGCCTATCAAAGTTATATGCTGGGCAAATGGAGAGAGTTTTATGACAATAACCAAACTTATCGTCAGGAAAACCATAAACGCCTCAATCAAGCACAGCAAGACTATTGGAGTGATGAAGCTAATCGGTTAGCCCAATCCCAAAGAGTTAGCGCCTATTTTGCTAATAATCCCCAAGCCCGTGAAACTCAATCACTTTTGGCTAAGGAACAATGGGAAAATGAAGCTTTATTGGCATGGCGGCGAGAAAAAACACAGCAGCAATGGACACCTGAATTTCGCGCCCAACGTCATGCTACTTTGCAGCAAACCTACTATCGCAAAACTATTACTGTCCTCAAGCAGATTGAAGTTGAGCAAGGTAAGCTTGATTTAGAAGCTTATAATACGTACCGTCAACAAACAAAAGACAAGTCTTTATTACGGTTTGATAATTTTTGTCAACGCTACTTTGATGGTAATCCAGCGTTAGCCTATGAAGCTGTTGCTAATTACAATCACCGCATTGTCAGTATTGAACGTTTAGCAGAACAGGTAGATGTTTACGATATCGAAGTTCCGCAAACACATAACTTCGCTTTAGCCAGTGGTGTATTTGTTCACAATAGTGCCAAGCAGGGACGCGATCGCCGAACCCAAGCAATTCTGCCTCTGCGTGGTAAAATCCTCAACATTGAAAAAACCGACGATGCCAAAATCTATAAAAATAACGAAATTCAATCGTTAATTACGGCACTGGGTTTAGGTGTCAAAGGTGAAGAATTCAACGCCTCGCAGTTACGATATCATCATATAGTATTAATGACTGATGCTGACGTAGATGGAGCGCACATTCGCACGCTGTTGTTAACTTTCTTCTATCGCTATCAACGGGCATTGATTGAACAAGGTTTCATCTATATCGCTTGTCCTCCCTTGTACAAAGTAGAACGGGGTAAAAATTACCAGTATTGTTATAGTGAACGGGAATTGCAACAGCATTTAGGTACTCTTCCTAGTAATGCTAACTATACCATTCAACGTTTTAAAGGTTTGGGAGAAATGATGCCAGAACAACTCTGGACAACCACCATGAATCCAGAAACCCGTACCCTCAAACGAGTGGAAATTGAAGACGCAGCCGAAGCTGATCGGATTTTTACCATTCTTATGGGCGATCGCGTTGCACCCCGCCGGGAATTCATTGAAACCTATGGTTCTAAACTGAATATGACAGATTTAGATATCTAAGGTAATGAGTAATGGGTAATGGGTGATTGGTAATTACGGATTTACCTCCCCGTTCCCTTTCTCGATCAATTTTTCCCTAAAAATCATAAATTTTCTCCACAAAGGGGGAAAGCATTTGCTATGCTTATAAAGCTCAACTAGATATTATCTACAAAGCAAAGCTTAGTAAGTATACACAAAACTTTTCATAACCAGATGACAGCCACCTTCTTGAAATCCGAAGTATTCATAATTACAATTGACATACGTTAATTTACCCAAATATATCTTTGGGCAACTTTAGCAGCAATATTATTTATCACCTGATTAAAATATCGTTGTATACCATAAGAACAGTTTGTCAAGTTGCACAGGGTAGAAATCTCAACTCTGCGCTAATGTGTGAATAAGGCTAAATCGAGAGAAATCTTAATTCATCTCTTACCTCGCTAAAAATATGCCATAACTTTAACTCCTTAGTTCAAGTTCTTGGTATAGCATATACAAGAGTTAGTGCCTGGAAACAAACACCAATCACTAGCTAATAGTGAATATGTACAATTAGTTCAACCAGAACTAATATCTGTAAACAAATATCCGCCTTCGGACTAAGTTCAAGCAGAACATAAATACTATTTGTTCAGTTAGGAACAATTTGTATAAGTTTTATAAAGCAGCAAGTGTGCCTACCTTTTAATTTAATAAGAATGCCACTGACCAAACCAAAAGTTTTCGACAAGATTTAATGGTATTACCACCATTTTTAATGTCTTTTTGATAAAGGTGGCTTAATCTTAGTAAATAAGTTCATAAATAATGCACGAAAAGAGTGTAATTTTTGTGAAATAGGCTACAATTGGAACAGTATTTACAGTTAAATGTCATACACTGTATCCGCACCGGGAAACTTTTTGAAAAAGATGGATCTAGGTTTATAGATTCGGTTAATCAAAAGTGATATGTAGGATGATCGGGTATGGCAATTAAAAAAAGCGGCCAATTCGCTTTCAAAGTGATATTTGCCACTTTTACTCAACAATCCTGCATCAAACAGGAAAAAAATCACCGAAAATATCTGAGGTTAACCAGCCAAAACTCGATTTTCGGTTCACAGATTACTCCACACTAAAAGTAATCGCAATGTCTTCAGTAACTGATTCTGCAAGGAGCATGAGGAACGCGGCATGAACCAGGCTAACAACGTACTCGATAATATTTATCAGCCTGACCTAGAAATGATAAATCCGCCTGAGATCGAATTACAAGCACTCTTAATAGAAGAAGAGGACTTATTGCTGACTGATGACGGCGAAATTGATGATTTTTTAGAGCCTCAGTCTGATGAGGACGACGCAAAGTCTGGAAAAGCCGCTAAATCGCGTCGTCGGACACCAATCGCCAAGAAAAAGCACTATACAGAAGATTCAATTCGTCTGTACCTGCAAGAAATTGGACGGATTCGTTTGTTACGCGCAGACGAAGAAATTGAACTAGCGCGGAAAATCGCTGAGTTACTGGAATTAGAACGGGCGCGGGAAAGGCTTTGTGAACGCCTAGAACGCGATCCTAGAGACAGCGAATGGGCGGCAGAAGTATCATTACCATTACCAACCTTTCGTTACCGTCTGCACGTGGGACGTAGAGCGAAAGACAAGATGGTACAGTCGAACTTGAGACTTGTAGTTTCCATTGCCAAAAAATACATGAATCGGGGCTTGTCCTTCCAAGACTTGATTCAAGAGGGTAGTTTGGGTTTGATTCGTGCGGCTGAAAAGTTTGATCACGAAAAAGGCTATAAGTTTTCTACCTACGCTACATGGTGGATACGTCAAGCAATTACAAGAGCGATCGCTGATCAGTCCCGCACTATCCGTTTACCGGTTCATCTATACGAAACCATTTCTCGGATTAAGAAAACTACCAAACTCCTATCTCAAGAAATGGGGCGCAAACCCACAGAAGAAGAAATTGCAACTCGTATGGAAATGACCATCGAGAAACTGCGGTTTATTGCCAAATCTGCCCAGTTACCAATTTCTTTAGAAACACCTATCGGTAAAGAAGAAGATTCTCGTTTAGGTGATTTCATTGAATCTGATGGTGAAACTCCAGAAGATCAAGTTTCTAAGAACTTGCTGCGGGAAGACCTAGAAAAAGTCCTTGATAGTCTCAGTCCTCGGGAAAGGGACGTTCTCCGACTTCGCTATGGTTTAGATGATGGGCGCATGAAAACTCTGGAAGAAATCGGTCAGATTTTCAACGTTACCCGCGAACGCATTCGCCAAATCGAAGCTAAAGCACTCCGTAAATTACGCCATCCCAATCGGAATAGTGTATTGAAAGAGTATATTCGTTAATTGTTAGGGGTGGGTTTAAGTCATTAATCTCTTAAACCTGCCCCTATCATTAATTACATCTTGCCTTTCTGCATCACTTCTTGGAGATGATGACGAATTTCGTGCGCCTGTTCAATTTCCGATTGCCGTAATTTTTGGAACAGTTCTACACAGGGTTGAGAATTAGCTTCCGACACGAGCGGTTTTAACCGCTGTGGATATTAAAATTGAAACCAGATTTTTGATTGGAACCTGGAAACCAACTCCCATTTCTGGGGTAATGTTAGCTTCGACCTGTTATAAGAGCTTGTTAGGCTTGCAACACTGTTCCAGTGACCTTAGAACTGTTTAATCACAAGCGACAGAGCAGGGAACTAGCTACGTATTCCGGGGTGTCGTGACTCAAATAACGGCTACCCTTAGACTAGGCTCAGGGTGGTCTGGTCAGTACGGCTTGCTTGATTTCTCTTACAAGCCCAGTCCCTTTAGGGTTGGGTTACTGACAAGCTTGAACTGCTACCGATTTAGTATGCAGCACACTAATAAAATCAAACTCTAAGTTACTAATGGGTTCTTGAGTTTTAGTTTTAGTCATGTCTCTACTCCGTTACTTATTTAATTAACTTCTACTTATTTCTCTAGATTTATTCATCTGTCCAAAAGCTGAGAAAATACCATGTTCTGAGTAGAGACGCTTCGCTGAAACGTCTCTAATTTTTGGATTTTTGTGCTTGTTGTAATAACTGCTGGGAATTTTTCACCCACTGTAAATTACCTTGAATATTATATAAATCTTTAGCATATTGGAAGACTTGCACAGCTTCCTTGTACTGTTTTAACTGCATGAAAACTAATCCTGCACCATAATAGGCATTAGCGTAATTAGGATTAGCTGCGGCCGATTTTCTGAAAGCTGCTAAACCTTCATTTAATTTTCCTTGATTAAACAAAATTGAACCCAGATCATAGTGTGCTTCTGCATATTTAGGATTGATTATAATTGCTTGTTTAAAAGCTGCCTTGGCTTGTTCAAATTTTCCTTGTTGTAAATAACATACACCTAAATGATAGGCAGGTTCGGGCGCATTTTGACTCATTGTTCTGGCTTTTTTAAAAGAAGCGATCGCACTTGACCAATTTTTCTCCTGTTTCTTAACTAACCCCATGTTATAATGGGCAAAACCCAGATTTGGATTTAACTTCAAAGCCTGATTTAAATAATCTTGCGCCAATTTTAAATTATTTCCTTCCAATAGCGCCCCACCTAAATTCGCAAAAGCTAAAGCAAATTGAGGGTCAGCTTGGGTAGCTTGATAAAAAGCATCTGCCGCAGGTTGTAACTGTCCCGATTGTCGTAGTGCTAAACCCAAATTATAGTGCGCTGCTGCTAATTTAGGCTCTAGTTTAATAGCTTGACGAAAAGCGGTAATTGCTGCTTCTAATTGTCCTAGTTGAATTGCTTGTAGTCCTTGATTTAAAGATTCTGTAGCTGCTTTGCTATTTGAGTTTTGTGCCAGTATTAGAGTAGGGTAATAACTGGAAAATACGGGTTGAATATTAATACTTAATAATAAAAAATTGATTATCCCCAAGATGGGATATTTAATTAATGGTAGTTGCATAAGTTTAGTTTTGTTTCGCGCAATCTCTCTTAGAGATCCCGCAGGGTAGGCACAAAGGAGCAAAGACGCAAAGGAAGATCAGGAAAAATCAATGTTGTTCTGGTAAACTTGGACTTTCGATAATTAATCATTCAGTTTAAAAGGATTTGTAAACTTTACACCCTCAACAGTTGCACCTGATGGAAAATCTTCACTGTAAATTTCTTCAATTTGATTGAGTCTTGCTGTTGCCCAAATTTGCGCGTCCCAAAAACTAAAGTTATGGGTTTCTAGTCCACGAATCGCTTCTAGGGAGATTAATTTTGTCATATCAACAATATGGCAAATAGCTAAGTAGTTACGCATTCGCACCAATGCCTCAGCAGGAGTTAAAAGCGATCGCCTAGTGCGGGTTGTAGCCATAAAAAACTCCCCTATCACCTGGGGACTAATTACTGCTTTCCCCGAACGAATTAACCTATCAACAACTGCGATCGCTTTTTCCTGTTTTATCGTGTCTAATGAATCGTAGATGTACACTAGAATATTCGTATCAATAAAGACTCTACCGTTCATAAAGATCTTCCCGCTTCCAGTCCCTACCTCCAGCTTGAACAGGTCGAGTTTTGATTTGTGCAATAAATTCTCTTTCGGCTTCCCACAATGAGATATCGGTTTGGGGGACAGTGATTTCACTAAGATGAAGGTCAATGGCTTGACGAATAATCTCGGCTTCACTTATACCTGTTTGTTGTGCAATCTCTTTGAGTAGATGTTCTTGACGTGGTTGGATATAAATCTGTTTGCGAATTTTAGTTGACACAATTTAGAAGTATACTTAGTGCATACATTATATTGTACATTATTTATTAGAAAATTGCGAGTTTATTGATTTGGACTTAGGGAACACCAAAAAATAAATTACCCAATTTTGTGGGATGGGCATCCTGCCCGTCCTTGATGATTAGCAGGCTTTTCGGCCTGCACCACAAGACATTTTTGGGTATTTTTTTAATTGGAAGTCCCTTAGAGATTCGTAAGTTTATAGGACTTACGCACTGTATAAATTAATATTCATCATCATTACCAAAAGACACGCAAGGACTATCAATTTCCACCGCTGGAGTAAACGAATTACAGAAAGTGACAGTAGCACAATTAACTCCCAACTCATCGGGGTGAGTGCATTCTAATTTGATATAAAAAGCACACTCTTCACAAATAGTTTTATGTAATAATTGCATTTTTATTTTGCATTTATCGTAAATTTACAACAAAAGAGCAGTTACGAAACTGGACTTTACTAACTTATCTTGTTTTAATTAGTTTGTAGAATTAAGCTATTTTTGGTACATAGAATAAGTAGCCTACATAAATAATTGGCTTTTATCCCATACTTGACATCAAATAAGCGTGAGTGCTAAACGTCTGCCAGAAACTACTGCTCATGTGAGAGTTACCCGCCAATCTTGGCAACAAGGCTTTCTTGAAGGTGAAGTTAGCGCCGGTAATTTTCAGTGGCATTTCCAGTGGCATTTCCGCCGGGGAGAACTTTCTGTGAAGCCTTCCCAAGGTCGTGCTTTAATCAAAGAACCTCTAGGACGTTTTTTGGAACAACAGGACTATCAATTAGAACCTGGAGGGGATTATGCTTTTACGATTCGGGCTGAACTGTAAATTAATTATCAGTTAGTCGGTTAAGATATCGTTCAATCAGGAGAATGGCCACAATGTCATCTATTGGCCGGGGGGGTTGACGCAAACCCTTGGGTAATAGTTTAGTGATGCCTTGGGGTGGATACATCTGCCAATAGCGATCGCGTGCTTGTAAAGTGGAATAACGTTCATCAACCAAAATGATATTGGTGGGTTTGCTTAATTCTTGATTAAGTTGCTGTTTCCACTTTTTAGCCGTTGTTTGATCTCCCATCACCATTAAGGATACAGGGAATTTTTGCAGTTGTGTTTCAATATTAGCGATCGCCTCATTTGCCAAAACAACTTGATGATAAAATAGTTGTCTATCCAATCCCATCACCGCAATCCCGCATTTATCACGACCGGGATCAAATCCTAAAATTACAGGTTGTGTATTAGTCATTAGTCATTGGTCATTAGTCATTGGTCATTGGTCAGTTGTTAGGTACTAAAAAGAATTTGTCCATTCAAGAGGGCTACTAACTTGACTCTTAGTGGACCTACAGTATAAGTATTTTCTGCGGCTACAGCTTTGATTTCTACTTCCTGTTCCGCTTGCTGTAATTGGGTAACAAAGCGCAGAAAAGTTCCTTCTATTTGGACACTTTCGACAATTCCCGCATTGCGGGCGCGAAACTGGGAAGCGGAAATTAGTAAGTCTAAGCGTTGACGCATTTGTTCAGATGTCATATTTTTTAAATCCGCTGTAGTAGTAGCCAGCACTTCCCCTGATGAAAATACGAGTTGATTTCTCGCGGCATCTGCAAAAAATTCTATTTGTTTTTCACCTCTGACATAGTTACCTGCGGAGAAAATTCGGACTACATATTCTCGACCATCTTTAATTTGTGCAATTAGGGCTTTAACCTGATCTTTAGTGACACGGAGTATTTCTTTATTAGCCGGAATAGCACCAGGTTCAGTTAATTGAATATTGGCATTGCGGTTAGCTTCCTGAAGAATTTGGATAATTGCCTGCTGTGCTGCATCAGGCTTGTCTACAGTAATTAATCCTGCCGCTATTACTTGACCCTTTACTAAGGCTAGTTTACCCAAGCGGAGGTCACGATAGGACTGATAATATTTTTCTAGTCTGGCTACTTCCTGCTCTAAAAATTGTTGTTGTTTCTCTAATTCTTTTAAGCGAGATTCTCTAGTCATAATAACTTCTTCCCGCTGTTTAATTTCGAGGTTACGATTTTGAATAAGTTTATCTAATTTAACAATTTTGCGATCGCGTTTTTCAATTACCGTCTTCGCTTCATCAATTGCCTGTTTGGCTTCAGCGTATAATCTTTTTCGTTCCGCCTTTAACTCTTCTACTGCCGTTTGTAATGTTTTTCGCTGATTATAAAGAGTTTGTAATTCACTTCTTGCCTGTTGATACTGAATCACAATTCCACCCAGACGGCTTTGAGTTGCATTCAGTCGGGCTTGGGTCTTAGCTTGCTGATTAAGAGTGCGATTGAGTTGAGCTTGTGTGGTCTTTTGTTTAGTATTTGCTGCCTGTAATGACTTATTAATTTTCTGTAATTCTTCCTGTGCTTGACTTTGTTCTTGTTTGGCTTTATTTAACTCACTCTCAACCTGACTTTTTTGCGCTTCTGCGATTTTTAGTTGTTCCCGCTTGTTCCCTAAATCTCTTTGAATATCCTCTAATTCAAATACGCCCTTTCGCAATCCGCCATCAGCCGCAAAGAGAATTGCTAAAGTTGATGCAGAAATTAGACCGCCTGTAAAAATAGTCACAATTACAGCAGTTTTTTTCGGACGTAAATTGAAAAGTGAGAGACGAGCTTTGCCAACTCGTGTGCCGATGCGATCGCCAACGGTAGCAATTACGCCTCCCAAAATAAGAATTGCTGCAATAAGGATGTACCCGGTGGCCATTTTTAACTACCGCAATGCTGACCGATACAGCCTACTACGTTCAACCATTGTCTGTGAGTAAATGGAGTTAGGCAAAAGTAGGAATTATACAATTTTAAGACTTTCCTCCAAATTAACGGTTTAATCTCTATGGTAGTGACGCTACTTAGGGAGACCCTAAGACCGCATTACCTCAAAAATAGAAGCCGTGCCAACTCCATTTACCCATAACTTTTAAGTAAATTGCTTACTTAAAGCAACAGGTTTATGCACAGTAATCTTCTTTTTATGAATGGAAATCATTTTCTTCTCGCGTAGATCTCCCAGCAGTCTAGTGACTGTAACGCGAGTAGAGCCAATTGCCTCAGCGATCGCCTGATGGGATAACTTCAGATCAATGGTAATACCATCAGCGCAAGGAACGCCGAAATCTCGACAAAGAATCAACAAGAAACTAATTAACCTTGAACCCATATCGCGGTGAGCAAGAGTTTCAATCATCATCTCCGTCTGCAAAATCCGCGAAGAAAGACCTCGCAGCATTAACATTGATAACTCTGGGTTTTCCTTCAGTGCCTGTTCAACTTGTTCAATTGGGGCTGAAAGTAATTCTACAGTAGTAAATGCCACTGCATGATAAAATCGATCAGACTTATTGCCTGTCAGCAACGACAGCACACCAAAGACGCTATTTTCTCGCAGCAGAGCCACCGTTATCTCTTCTCCTGCCTCGTACACCCTTGAGAGTTTCACAGCACCCTTGAGAAGAAAATAAACTCGTTCAGCAGGATCTCCCGGAAAAAAGATCGTCTTGTTCCGTTCAAATGTTTCCACCACCGGAGGAAAAGCCCCGGTCGCCATTTGACGAAAAACATTTGCTAGGGCTTTATCTTGTGTCACTATCATTTCTCCCTTCCCCTACCCAATGCCAGAAAAACAAAAACTAATTACCTAAGAATACACCCGAAAAATCAATAAATCACCATTAACCTTGCTGTTTTTTCCTATACCCAAACGCGGAATTCCTGGCCTTCCGTTTATAATGATACATAATTGTTGTTCCGTTTAGCTAGTAATTATTGATAAGTAGTTTCACCAATTATACTCTAAAAGTTTTGCCTCTAAAAATTGTCAATTTCTTGAGAATTTTTGTAAACATGGGCATGGTTTTTTGGGGCTTACCGCCTGCTTATGGAGCATTTTGGAAAATCCCTAGCCCGATGCAGTCAAACTAGGCTCAGATTCTAGTATGCTCCTAATGATGAATTAAATTAGCAATTTCTATGCTCAATCTATCTGGAAAAAATGCCCTAGTTACAGGTATTGCCAATAACCGTTCTATCGCTTGGGGAATTGCCCAACAACTACACAAAGCCGGGGCTAATTTGGGCATTACCTACTTGCCAGATGACAAGGGTAAAATGGAAAAAAAAGTTTCTGAATTGGTAGAAACGCTCAGTCCTAGCCTATTTCTGCCCTGCAATGTTGAAAATGACGAGCAAATTCAATCTACTTTTGAAACCATCCGGCAAGAATGGGGGAAAATAGATATTCTAGTGCATTGTTTAGCCTTTGCAAAAAAAGAAGATTTGACCGGAGGTTTTAGTCAAACTTCTCGTTCTGGTTTCAATACGGCTCTGGAAGTTAGCACCTATTCACTGGTACAGTTAAGCGGTGCAGCTAAACCTTTAATGACTGAAGGCGGAAGTATTATTACTCTTACATATTTGGGAGCAGTTCGAGCAATTCCTAACTATAATGTCATGGGTGTGGCTAAAGCTGGTTTAGAAGCCAGTGTCCGCTACTTGGCAGCGGAACTCGGACCCGATAATATTCGCGTCAATGGTATTTCTGCTGGTCCGATTCGCACCTTAGCATCTTCAGCAGTTGGTGGAATTTTGGATATGATTCATCACGTTGAAAAAGTAGCACCACTCCGTCGCACCGTCACTCAATTAGAGGTAGGTAATACAGCAGCTTTCTTATGCAGTGATTTAGCAAGCGGTATTACTGGACAAATCCTGTATGTAGATGGGGGATATGAAATTATGGGGATGTAGGGAGGTGGGGGATG
>NZ_JADEWA010000307.1:0-6545 GCF_015207865.1 Dolichospermum sp. LEGE 00246 | reverse complement strand
TTGACACTCTCCGGTCTAAAGACGCGGAGATTCTATAGAGAGTTTCAGTCTATATCCCTCAGTTATCCCAGTTTCAGGCACTGCCTTAAATATTTGGGTTCTTGCCCTGATTTCGTTGGCCCTGGCGGGCGAAATCATATCTGACAAGCGTAACTTTCCGAGAGTCCCTCGGTAGCTTTTTATGTCTTTAGTGACAATATAGTTGTATCACGAATATGGATTAAAATCAATGCAGGATTTATCCTGCCTCTAGCCTTCATCCCTTGTCTAAAGCCCAAATGTGGCTTCCTGAGTCACCCACATTTTCAAGGGTTTTCGGCGTTCTTCCTTATAAAAAACTAGACCTCATAACATCAGGAAGTGCTGTAACAGGAAAAGTCAGATTCCCTGTTCCCTGCCCTCATAGACAAATTTTATGGCTTACGCCACGCTACGCTATCAGCAAACCCTAAATAAAAAGATCGTAAGCTTTTTTGTCTATTATTAAAGAAATATCACATTAAGCCTAATTATAATGACTCTGGATGAAACTCCCAATCACACCCATTCTAGTAATCCTTTACTTACCCTCAACTATGAATCAGCCTTAGAATCTCTAGGTGATGATTACTATGATCAAGTTGTTGCGGAAGAATTTCCCCAACATATTTTACGTTGGCGCAATGACGTACTACTACCACGCTTAGGAGTTGATCCCCAAGTAGTTAAAGACGAAGATTTTATTAACGCTTTTGGTAAATTTGAGGGACGAGAACCCCTATTAGCACTACGTTACCACGGCTATCAATTTGGACAATATAACTCCCAATTAGGTGACGGTAGAGGCTTTCTCTATGGGCAAGTGCGGGGTATTGATGGGGAATTATACGATTTTGGGACAAAAGGGTCGGGAAGAACCCCCTACTCGCGCGGTGGTGACGGAATGTTAACACTTAAAGGAGGGGTGCGGGAAGTTCTTGCCGCTGAAGCACTTCATCGTTTAGGTGTTCGCACTTCTCGCTGTCTGAGTATGATTGAGACGGGTTTAGGACTGTGGCGCGGTGATGAACCTTCGCCAACTCGTTCTTCTGTCATGATTCGCATGAGTAAATCCCATATTCGTTTTGGTACTTTTGAACGATTAAACTTTTTTAAAAGACCTGATTTAACTCAAAAATTGTTAGATCATGTCATTGAACAGTATTATCCCTATTTACAGACTGAAAATGATAAATATGCTTTATTTTATGCTGAATTAGTGCAGCGCGTCGCTGAATTAGTAGCTCAATGGATGGCAGCGGGTTTTTGTCATGCAGTTCTAAATACTGATAATATGTCAATTACTGGGGAAAGTTTTGATTATGGACCCTATGCCTTTATTCCTACTTACGATCTCCAATTTACTGCTGCATATTTTGATTATTATAAACGTTATTGTTATAGTCAACAACCAGGGATTTGCAAGTTGAATTTAGAACTTTTGCAAGAACCATTAAAGGCGATAATTCATCAAGGTGATTTGGATATTGCTTTATCTAAGTTTGCTGAATATTACCAAGCTGAATATCGAGCTTTAATGTTGAAAAAATTGGGTTTTGAAAATTTACAATTAGAGGAAGCTGATGAATTTCTGCGGTTAACTATTACCTTTTTACATGATAGTCAAGTCGGTTATCATCAATTCTTTGCTGATATAGCGGCTACCTTTTCTAGTAAATGGCGAGATGATCCCGCTTTGGTGATGGATGGTTCAGAAATTATTCCCACATTAGGAACATCAGCGACTTTTGATAATTGGTGTTTTCTTTATCATAAAATTCTCAATCATTTTGATCTTGATCAAATGGATAAAATTCACAAAACTTTGATTGAATCTAATCCAAAAACAGCTTTATTAAGACCTGTAATTGAGTCCGTTTGGGAACGAATCACTGAAGATGATAATTGGCAACCTTTTTATGATTTAGTGGAAACACTGCAAACAGGGAAGTAATCAATCAGAATCAATCAGATCCCCGACTTCTTAAAGAAGTCGGGGATCTAAATTTCCCAAAACTATGATCAGCATTAATTTCAATTACTAAATCAACAGATGATGATTGAATTAAGGGATTAATGAATAATTCGGGATGTAAAGAACGCCAAAAATAATTTACAAATTCTTCTATTTCTGAGTCAGTCATTCCTGATTTACCAGCAGCAATCATTTGTCTTTCTGCTTGCTTGCGCCATGCTAAAGAATAACGGTAATCTGTGGGATAAAGAACTATTAAACTATCTAATCTTTCCCACAGTGGTAAATAATCTTTTAGCTGATTATTCATATCAGAGGCAAATTGTTTATCTACGTCTGTAAGAATAGGTGGTGGTGGAGTTAATAACACTTTAGGAGGAATTGGTTTTACGCCCACAAACCAGCCTTCAAACAGAACAATATCTATAGGATTTGTGATAACTTCAGAAGTAGTGCGATCGCCTGCACCCCCATGAGCGGATTTATCAAATCTAGGAACTATCACAGGACTCTTGCTTTGGTGAATCTGATCGAGTAGACTTAAACCTAGATGAATATCGTGGGTTCCGGGCGGACCACGCCAAACTAACCGGGAATCTTGCTGCATTAAAGCCAAGCGATCGCTATAAGTTTTGTATAAGTCGTCCAAAGAAAAACTTAACGTCCTGTATCCCAACTGCTGGAGAATCAAACCCAGTATGTGGGACATTGTGGTTTTACCTGTGCCTTGTGCGCCTAAAATTCCCTGGATAAAAGGTTTCCCCGACTCTTGATGCTGTGCTGCAATTTTCATTCCCAAAGGTAGCCACACATCCCACAATACCTGCAACATTCCTTGAGGATCAGTTTTTAGGCTAGTTTGACAAAATTGACTAAAATCAGGGAAAACTAACTTCAGTAAATCCCCTCTGTTTTCCATAATTTCAGCCACATGATCAGAAGTAACATTAAACACCTTAGCTCGCAAAGGATCTGCCAATGCTGCGGCTTGTGCTAATACTTGCCAAGATGTGTCCGTTGTCAAAATCTTACTCAACCATTCGCTATTCATAAAATTACGAACCCAGTTTCAAGGCTTCTAGAAATAGACTGTAGATGAAACCAACCTTGAGATAGTTGAGTGTTTCTACCCAAAATGCTTGGCGAGAAAAAAAACTGCGACTGTAAAATATCCTACTGGTAATTTCAGTTAATAGCACTAAAAATCCAGCTACTACGATGTCTAATTCTGCCTTCTGTCCAGCGGTTGTTGATACTGCCGATCCCAGAAAAAAACCAAACAAAAAACTAATTAGTAGTAATGATAACCGTCGCCAAGGATTGAGAAACCATTCACTCAAGCTTCTATAAATTGTTTCTAATAGGTTGTTTAGACGAGTATTTTGCATGAAGAAGGGAATAGAAATAGGCGTTAAAAATTGTCGTTATGGCAAGGCAGGGGGCGGGGAGCAGAGGGAAAAGGATTTAAGTCCTATAGACTTTTATTCACACATTTTGGTTATCTCACGTCCACCTAATTAACCAATCACCAATCATTTGGGTTTAGCTGACAAAAAATCTTATTTCTAAATCTATATCATTATGAAAAACTTCCTCTATCGGTATCGTAACTTCATTATCGGTTTTTCTGTATTAGGATTTATGGGGATCGTAACTGGATGCTTAGATATGAGGATATCCTTGGAGTCTACAAATCCAGAAAAAAATTCACCTATAGTTACAAACACGGTCAATAGTGCTGATGCAATCAATTTAGATAATACACCAAGTGAATCAGTAGAATCAAGTTCACAGAAAAATCACTCTACAGTTGTAGCCTATCGGTTTGATTCGGATAGTAAAACCAAGACTGCTGGATCACTTCGCATGAGCAACAAAACTACTCAACCTGTACGTCTAGCATTATTAGCCAGACAATCATCTCGAAAAAGTGCCACTGCGAATAAATCTAAATCTGGTATTCCGGCTCATTGGGATTTTGCTCCCCAAGAAGGAAATGAGAACGGGTTAATTTTATCTTTACCTCAAGGTAATTTAAAGCTAGAGAAAGGTGATATTTTGGTGGCTTTTGCCCAAGATGGTTCTCGACGCTATTGGGGTCCCTATGTTGTGGGAGAAACTTCTTCTCCACAATGGAATTCGCAAACTCAAGAATGGCAATTGGTGTTAGAAAATAGGTGATATGGGAGGAGTCAGGAGTATGGCTAACGCCACGCTATCAGGAGGTAGGGGCGCAGGTCCTGCGCCCATTCAGCAGTATGGCTAACGCTGCGCTGTCAGAAGGAAGAAGGAGTTGTTGGAATTTTGATAGTAAAGCTTCTCGAAAAAGGTATTTTGAATTGTAAACTGTTGTGTATTGGTAAGGACATGATTACCGTGTCTCTAAGTATGAATTCATGAGTATAAAATTGAGTGTCACCGATAAAGTGGTTGATAAGTGGTTGAATAATTTACAACAGCGTCCAGTCCTGCTTGTAGCTGTTTCGTCCCTGTGGTTGTTGGTGATTGGTTGGATAGCTTTTGGCTGGAATTTGGGGAATGTGGGCTTGATTGATGAAACTGAGCCGCTGTTTGCTGAAGCTTCCCGGCAAATGCTGCTAACTGGTGATTGGATTACGCCGTTTTTTAATGGTGAAACTCGCTTTGATAAACCTGCTTTGATTTATTGGTGTCAGGCGATCGCCTACTCTATTATGGGAGTAAACGAATGGGCTGCTCGTATCCCTTCAGCATTGGCAGCAATGGGTGTAATTGCTTTGGCATTTTATACTGTGCAATGGTATTTTGCCAAAAAAGACGAATTGGCACAAGTTACCAACTTACCCAGACGTTACTTTACTGCCGCCATTGCCGCAGCTTTAATGGCACTCAACGCAGAAATGATTGTTTGGGGGAGAACCGGCGTTTCCGATATGTTACTCAACGGCTGTATCGGTTCAACATTATTATGCTTCTATTTGGGATATGCTCAAAATCATTCCTCAATAGTCATTGCTAATTGGCGACTTCCGAATAAATGGTATTTAGCTTGTTATGTGTTAATTGCTGGGGCAATATTAACTAAGGGTCCGGTAGGTATTGTTTTACCAGGACTGATTATGATTGCTTTTGCCGTATATGTCGGGAAATTTCGGGAACTGTGGCGGGAAATGCAGCCGTTTTTGGGCATGGGGATCGTTTTATTGCTATCACTTCCTTGGTATGTTTTAGTAACTTGGCGTAACGGCTGGAATTTTATTAATGCCTTTTTTATCTATCACAATATAGACCGTTTCACCGAAGTCGTTAATGGTCATTCAGCCCCTTGGTATTTTTACTTTTTAGTCGTTTTATTGGGGTTTGCACCTTATTCAGTGTACATTCCTGCGGCTCTAGTTAGATTCAATCTTTTGCAGCGATCGCATTGGTTAAACCAAGAACGCTCCCAACAACTAGGTTTATTTACCTGTATATGGTTTCTGGGTGTGTTTGGATTTTTCACCATTTCCGTAACCAAACTGCCCAGCTATGTATTACCCTTAATGCCAGCAGCGGCGATTCTTGTGGCATTATTTTGGAGTGATCTTTTCCCCGGTTCACCTACTATTACACCAACGCCTCCCAAATTTTTACGCATCAGTGCTTGGATAAACGTAGGATTTTTAACTATTCTGGCGATCGCACTTTTCAATCTTACCCAAATCGCTGGACCTGATCCCGCTGCTCCTGAATTATATGTACAAATGGAAAGATCAGGAATTCTCAAATTTGGAGGCATAATTTGGTTATTATCCACAATTACTACCGCCATCCTCATCTTAACTCACCGTTACCAGCAGATCATTACGATTAACTTATTAGGATTTATCGCTTTTATTGCCATCGTTTTAATACCTGCTGTTTCCATCATGGATCAACAGCGTCAACTTCCTCTCAGAGAATTATCCGCCCTCATTGTTGAATCAAAACAACCCAATGAAGAATTAATTATGGTTGGATTCAAAAAACCTACCGTGACTTTCTACACGCACAAAAATGTTAATTACATCAAATTTGCTCAACAGGCTCTTGAATATATTCAAAAGCAAGCATCTCAACCAACTAAACCACCATCATTATTACTCTTAGTTGAACAGGGAAAATTTCACGAAATGGACTTACCACCGGATAACTATAAAAGTCTAGCCACCAAAGGTGCTTATCATCTTATTCGCATTCCCTTGAAAACAGCCAAACCAGAAAATATCAACCTGTCTTAAACTATGATTTTTTTGATTGACGTGATTTATGTGATGATTGATTATTGTCATCGTCACAATCAAATAAATCAAATGAATCAAATAAATCATAGTCTAATTTGTCAAAGATTGATTGATCTGAATTAATAACTCTTCCATTGAGATAGAACGAGGTAGTATTTGGAAACCAGAAAATATCAACCTGTCTTAAACTATGATTTTTTTGATTGACGTGATTTATGTGATGATTGATTATTGTCATCGTCACAATCAAATAAATCAAATGAATCAAATAAATCATAGTCTAATTTGTCAAAGATTGATTGATCTGAATT
>NZ_JADEWA010000306.1:0-6581 GCF_015207865.1 Dolichospermum sp. LEGE 00246 | reverse complement strand
CTCCCCTACCTCCCCTACCCCCTCACTTCCCGTAACCAATTACCAATTCCCAGTTATTAAGTTTGCCCACATCTAAAGCAGCGTAGTCAATAACTTGTAATTGCCAGTTGCCTTTTGCGGGTAGGGAAAGTAATTGTTTAAGGGCAGGATGCGATCGCACTGTGTAAGTATTTTGTAATTGATTACGACGACCTAATGTGCGACTTTGTAATAAAATCCGCTGATTATTAGGAGCAATTAAATAAACTTCTAAATCTCCTAAAAAATCATGGGTGATATTCACGGTAACTTGGATATCTGTGACATTGACAGCTTCATTAATAGCGATCGCGCTTTTAATTCCCTGTCTATTATTATCAGGAATATCCACAACTTGAGAATTTTTGACCTGGATTTGTTTATTCGTAATTTTGGCAACCACACCCATCTGCTGTGCTAGTCTCACAGCCTTAGCTGCATTGACTTTGCCATAACCAAACCATTGACTATGACCATTACTATCATAAGTACCCCCACTCACACCCAACTGAAGATCAGGGTTATTATCCACAATTTTATCAGCCGTATCTTGCAGAATCCGTTTAACTTGTTGAGCCGTTAAATCAGGATTAGCTGATAATACCAAAGCCGCTACTCCTGCGACTACGGGAGTAGCACTAGAAGTCCCACCAAAGTTTTTAGTAAAATTTCCCGCATCATAACCAGCCGCACCTATTTGATCTGTTGTAAATACTCCCAATCCAAATAGAGAAGAAACAATTGCCGGTTGTGTATAAACAAAACCAGTTTCTTGAAACCACATTCCTGGGGGAGCATTATTACTAGGAGCGCAAACAGAAACATTACCTCCCCAATTACTATAAGCAGCCTTTTTATTCAAACTAGTAGATGCAGATACAGTAATCACATCAGGATGAACAGCAAAACCGCTCAACCAATTTGTCTTACCTTGGACAATATTTTTCGGCCAATTCTGTTCATTTACAGTCCCATTAATCGGACGATTAGCATTTCCAGCCGCGAAAACAATCACACATCCTTTTCCCTTGCGTCCACTGGTAGCAGCCCGGTTAATAGCCGCTTTTTGCCGAATAGAAAGGGGGAAATAAACAGCAGAAGCTCCCCAACTACAAGAAATTACACTCGCGCCTTTTTCTACTGCCCAATCAAAAATATCCTCAATTGATTGATCATCTAAAAAACCAGTAGTGCGAATGGGCATCATTGCACAACCAGGAGCAACTCCCACAATTCCCGAACCATTTTCTTCAGCTACAGCTAATCCTGCACAAGCAGTCCCATGACTAGTTTCTTTTTCTCCAGGTAAGGGTAAAAAATCATTTTCTTTTAAATCTCTAGGAGCAACAATTTTACCTGTACCTTGAAAATCTGGATGTTTTAAATCAAAGGAATCATCTACTACAGCCACCACTATAGAACGCACACCACGAGTAGTATCCCAAGCTTGTTCTACGGAGATATGCGAACCAGCTACCAATTGATTACTACTATTATGATTGAGATACCATTGCTGGGAATAAAGAGAATCTTTGGGTTTATAATGGGGTTCTTGTTGAATGAGAATATTCGGTTCAGCCGCTAAAACTTCTGGCAGTGTTTGTAAATAATTGGTAATTTTAACGGGATTTTGTGTGGATTGTTTACTAACAAGAAAAATGAAGGTATTTGGTATTCCGAATACTGGTTGATCTTGAACTAAATTCAATTTACTGGTAATAGTATTAATTTTAGTATTATCTACCCAAGTAGCAAATTGAATTGTAATTTGGTCACTGAGATAAACAAAAGTTCCGGGATTATTTTCCAATGTATAAACATGACTCACAAAGTCCACATTTTCATCAGCACGGAGTTGAGACATGACTGCATCTAGCTGATTAGGAAAAACCGTATATAGTTCTAATTTTGCTTGAGGAATACTCCGCCGCCATACGCTACCAGGAATCTGTGTTAATTTTTCATGGGGAAAATTGGCATTAGGACGGATAGTAAAACGATACAGCGTTTTTTCTAGCGTTAACTCTTCACCACCGCGTTGTAAGGTTAGTGACTCGCCGTTATTTGCTACATCTGATTCAGGAAAATTCGCAGGATTAATATTATCACTCATAAGAATTGGGGATTGGTGGAAAATTAATTTGGCTTGTGTCTAGATATTTTAGAACTTCGGGAAAGAATAGTGCATAAATTCTCTGAAAAATGTGAATCTCAGTTTGAGAGTATCAGTCTTTCATGGGAATCTATTTCTCGTCGAGAGATGTAAAAATGATACATTGGGGATGCGGCTATTCTTGGAATAATAAAATAAGTAGGTGAACAGAAAAATTTAAAGGTATATAACGGTATGTAAAGTTGTCTCAATGCGAGATTCTGATTGAGTTTCAGCCATTTTACAAAACGCAATACCCCTCATTTTTATTTTGTTTACCTACTTACTATGTGACATAATAAACTAATAAACAGGCTAGACTGAATCCAAATAATATCTACTGTTAATAATCTCATGGAATTTAAGCCAGAATTTCCTATTATTTTTGTCGTCCAAGAGTATTATGAATTTTCTCATGATGAGGTAATAGGAACTAATACAAAATTTTGGTTTAAGCATAAAGAACTTGACTATTGTTTATATAAACAGATAAAATCACAATATATCGGACAGGACTGGGCAGAAAAAGTTGCATCTGAATTGTGTGAGCTTTTAGGATTACCCCATGCTATTTATGATCTAGCAGAAACTTGGGAAGGAAATCTTGGTGTAGTTTCACCTTCATTCTTATCAAAAGGTGAGACACTAATTCATGGCAATGAAATTCTCACTCCAATTGTGCCGAACTATCCCACATTTGAAAAATATGGCGTTTCACAACATACAATAGATATTGTGCTAAAAGTGCTAGAAGCAGATCATATTAATCTCCCTATTGGTTGGACAGCACCAAGTGGTATTCAGAAAGCTGTAGAAGTGTTTGTTGGCTACCTCATGTTAGATGCTTGGATTGGTAATGGAGATCGTCACCATCACAATTGGGGTTTAGTAAGAAGTAAATTGACACCCAATATAACAGAAACTATACACTTAGCACCAACTTATGATCATGCGTCTTCTTTAGGACGGGAACTATATGACGAAAAGAGACAAAAATGCTCGGTAGATTCATATATCAACAAGTGCAAATCTGCTTTTTATAGTAGTGCAGAAGATAAAAAGCCACTGAAAACTTTTGATGTATTTTATCGGTCTGCGCTTCGTTATCCCCAATCTGCTATGATTTGGCTAGAGCATCTTGAATGTATATCTAAAGCAGATACTCTCTTAATTTTAAACCGAATTCCACAAAAGCGGATATCAAATATAGCAGTCGAATTTGCACAAAAGATTCTGGAATTGAACCAAAATAGATTACTTAATTTAAAGGAATTATTACAGTGAAAACACCTCAAACACTATTTCTAGCTTGGCAAGATACCCATAGTCGCTCTTGGTTTACAATTGGTAGATTGACTTATGATGGCACAAAGTACAAATTTGTTTACACTCAGAGTGTCAAAGAGGCACAAAATATTTGTGGTTTTGAACCTTTATATTCATTTCCTGATTTAGAAAAAGTATATACATCAATCCATTTATTTCCAGTTTTCTCTAATCGTTTGATGTCTCGTTCCCGTCCTGATTATGCTAATTTTCTGCAATGGTTAAATATTTCAGAACTAGAAGATGATCCCCTCACAATTTTAGCCCGAAGTGGTGGAGAACGAGAAACAGATAGTCTTGCCGTTTTCCCCTGTCCAGAAGCAGATGAAAAAGGAGAATATCAACTACACTTTTTTGCTCACGGACTACGACACCTACCTAAATGTGCCATTGAAAGAATTAATCATTTTGTGTCAACAGAAAAGTTATGGTTAGCTCATGAATTTCAAAACCCTCATGATACTAAAGCATTAACTTTAAACACAGAAGATCATCATATTGTAGGCTATTGTCCGCGTTACTTACGAAGTGAAGTTTTTGATCTGATTTGGAAAGACCCTAGTTCAGTCAGGCTGGAAGTAGAGCGTGTAAATCTACCACCTACACCACTTCAGTTTCGCCTATTGTGTCACATAACTACTTTGTGTAAAGATGACTTTCGCCCTTTTTCTAGTCCAGAATATCAACCACTGGTGATTGATAATATCATAACAGCAAGCGGTTATTATTAGGAATTTGCAAAAGCTTATTTAACATTTTCTACCATAGGTTGTAATACCACTAAATGTAAATTATATCTAGTATCTGCTTGCAAATAACGTTGTTGTAGTGGTTGCCATTCTTGCCACAATTGATAACGATTTGCGGCTAGTAGCGTCGTTAATCCACCTAATTGAGTATCCAGTTCTGATTTGAAGATATTCTCTAACCATTCATGTAAAACCATATTATCTTGGATCATTCCCAAGATTTCTTGGATGCTTTTAATGTCATGAATATATGCGGAAAAAGACTCACCATATAATTCAGTAAATAACTCCATTTGGTAGCGGAGACGCTTGGCTTGTTTTCGCAAATCATGGAGAGTTTTACCTTCTGTTTTTAGATGTTCTTCTAATTGGTTGGGTGTCCATTTTGTTTGGACTACTATTTCTGATTCGATAATTTTAGTGCCAATTAGCCATCCTGGATGTAAGCAAAATTCACTCACTTCTGGTGAGAGTAAATCTGGTAAGATGTGATAAATCGGTATAGATGAGAAACTGCGATAACTGGGATTTTTCAACCAATTTTCACATTCATTTTTAAAAGATTTATAAGTTTCATCTTTAAATGTTTTCTGAACATGAGAAACGGCATTTTCTCGTTGTTTATGCAATTCTGTAAAAGCTGTTTCTAGAGATTTTTGTTCTTTTTCAAGTAAATGCGGTTTGTAATTCTTTTCGAGAATTTCTGCAAGGACATCTAAATCTCTGAGACTACCTAAAATGCGGGCAAATTTACCAATATTTTTATCACTAACTGATTTTGGTAAAAATAAATATCTTTCAAATCTACTCACAGCAGTTCTTAACCGTCGCATTCCCACTCGCATTTGGTGAAGTGGTTCTGGATCTTCGTCTCTTTTAACTGCTTTTTCCCACCTTATAGTTTTTGTCAAGTGGTTTTCAATAGCTTGGTGTGCAGTTTCACCGAGGGTTTTGATTGATGTTTCCGAGGGAATTTTCATTGTCAGAATCAGGATGTCCAGGATTAAAGGATTAACAGGATTAAACCGGGAATTTTAGGCGTTGCTCAATTGAGGTATGAAACTCACACATTCTATTTCTCAAACTCTTACTCTTTGCGCCTGGAGCGCCTCTGCGTGAGCAAAAATCATACCTTCATTCAAATAATTAACAACTTGAATTAATACTTAATTGTTGTTTAAAGATTAGTGGAAATAGCTTGTACTGGACAAGTAGGAATACATTGTTCACAGACTATGCAGCGCGATCGCACAAAGGTGAGTTTATATGTCTCTGGATTAATAGCTAGGGCTTCAGTGGGACAAACCCCCGTGCATAAACCGCAGTGAACACATACATCCTCATCAATAACTATTTCACCCAAACCCAGGGAAACATGAATATGTTGCGATCGCATCCATTCAATTGCTGCATCTAACTGATCAATATCCCCCAATAATTCTACTACTAGTTTACCAATTTGATTCGGCGCAACTTGAGCGCGGATAATATTCGCAGCGACATTAAAATCCTTTGCTAGTCGGTAGGTAACAGGCATTTGAATCGCCCGTTTGGGAAAAGTCAGGGTAACTCTTTTTTTCATTATGTGAGAAAACAGTAAGATGAACTAAGTTAATAAGTCTTAATAAATTGATTATGAGTACCGAAGCCTCTGTAAATTCTAGTAACCGCATCAAAAACTTCTTAATTGCTATTGTAGCGATCGCTTTGGGAGTTGCCCTGTTCCTGGGACTTAAAACTGATTCTACCTCAGTTTCCTTGGCGGAATTAGGTAAAACTGCCATGCCCTTAGAAGTAGCTGTTAGCAACGGAAAACCTTCTCTAGTCGAGTTTTACGCCGATTGGTGTACAGTTTGCCAGAAAATGACACCCGACATGGCAAAACTCAGAGAAAAGTACAATAACAGCCTGAATTTTGTCATGTTGAATGTTGATAATACCAAATGGTTGCCAGAAATGCTCAAATATCGAGTAGATGGCATTCCCCACTTTATATTTTTGGGTAAACAAGGGGAAACCATCGCCGAAACCATTGGTGATATCCCCCGCACCATTATGGCTAGTAATTTAGAAGCTTTAATTGTCGGTTCTACCCTTCCCCACATTCAAGGTAATGGCAAAACCTCGCAATTTTCTGCACGAGCCGCCACAGATAGTAATCAAGATGATCCTCGCAGTCACGGTAGCCAAGTTGTAAATTAGGTAATTGGGGATTGGTAAAAAGTTATTAATTTATTATTTGTCAGAATCAGGATTTTCAAGATTTAAGGATGTACAGGATGAAGTTTTTTAATTATTATTTATGATCAGATCATATTAGTATTATTGCTGTCTCT
>NZ_JADEWA010000305.1:0-6615 GCF_015207865.1 Dolichospermum sp. LEGE 00246 | reverse complement strand
ATCCGGAATTTGATCAATCAAATTCGATAATGTAAATATAGTTGAAACTTTTAAGCAAGTGAAAATAGCCATGAAGAATACACAAGAAACCAAGTCTGCTAAAAAGAAACAGTCGTTTCCTCCTGTTGATATTGGGACTCCTAAAGTACCAGTCCGCAAAACTAAAGCGAAAAATCAACAGTCTGAATCACTCAGCGACTGGGAACACGCAAGTTAATTTATGAACTGCTTTTCTTTCCCTGCATCTGTCTAAACTATGATTTGTAGTGATGTTGGTGATAATGATGATTGGCGTTGCTGATTAAGGGTATGAATTTTAGTCTCACGCAAAGGCGCAAAGACGCAAAGGTAAGATTTTTAAAGGTTCAATTTGGAAATTTCATACCTCGATTCAGCAACGCCTGATGATTTAATATGGTAATCATTGAATCAAAGTAATCAAAATAATTATAGTTTAGACAATAATCAAGTAAGGTAGGGTAAGTTAGGGTCAAGAAAAGATGATCAATGAAAAGTATAAATACTCAGAACTGACATCCAAAATCATTGGATGTTCTATGACTGTGCATAAAACATTGGGTAATGGTTTTCAAGAAGTAATTTATCAAAGAGCATTGGTAATTGAAATGCAATTGGCGGGTATTTCTTTTGCAAGAGAATTTGAAATGCCAATTTTTTACAAAAAAGAACAAATAGGAACACGACGAGTAGATTTTTTGGTCGAAGGTGTTATTTCAGTTGAAATAAAAGCAGTAACTAAATTAGAAGACGTTCATTTTGCACAAGCAATTAACTACTTAGAAGCATATAATCTTGAGATTGGGTTACTAATCAATTTCGGTGAAACTAGTTTGAACTTTAAAAGACTTACTAATAAGAAATATAAAACGTCTGAACTATGATTCCTATGATTTGGATGATTCTTGTGATTTGGATGATTCTTGTGATTTTTATGATTTAGAGTCACACTTGTAAAAATCACATTCAATTGCATTATACAACTTCATCACATAAATCACATAAATCAAAAAAATCATAGTTTAGACTATGTTACAATTTTGAAAATGGTAGAAAATCAGGGTTATAAAAATGCAAAGTGGCGACCAAAATCTGATTATTTTGATGATTTACATACTGACTGTCTATTGGACACTTAATCGCATGATTGAATCTATAGACAATATAGTAAAAGTTGATTTCCAAACTGGTGCTGTTGATGATCAATTAAAAGA
This sequence comes from Dolichospermum sp. LEGE 00246, assembly GCF_015207865.1. Taxonomy (NCBI): domain Bacteria; kingdom Bacillati; phylum Cyanobacteriota; class Cyanophyceae; order Nostocales; family Aphanizomenonaceae; genus Dolichospermum; species Dolichospermum sp. LEGE 00246. The sequence continues at coordinate 5,383 of NZ_JADEWA010000305.1, read as the reverse complement.
ACAAAATCTCCAAGACACCGTAGGTATTTCCTTCAAAACAGGTAATTATGGTTTAGATAAAGTAGAAACTGATCTCAAAGAGTTATCAATGAGTATTGAAAATAAATCAGATAGCATTGCCGTATATGTTGATTGGGATAATAGTTCTTTCGTGGTTGAACATACCAAACAGTCCCGGCGAGTGATTCGCAAATCTCCTGACTTAACCCGCGATTTAGCTATACCCCAAGTCCCGACAATCATTGCTCCTAAAAAGACAATTTCTGAAAATGTCACCGCAGAAGATGTATTTCAAAGAGATAAAGAATCAGGAATATATCAACCAGCTTCTCCCTTAATTAATATTGCTGCCATCAAGAAGAATGATAAACAAAAGAAGTTATACAAAGACTTTATAGATGGCAAAAAAAATTTGGAATTTTCATTACAACTTGTGCTGCGGATTTCCGAAATGAGAGTCGGTATTGCGCCAGGAATAAATGTTCCTCCAGTGTCAATTATTAATTGTCCTTTTACTATTAAAAAGCTCCCTTGGACTTACGCGCTACCCTGGAATAAGAAAAAGTGATTTTCAGGTAGTAGTACAGAGTATGCAATCAAATGTAAAATAGAGAAAGAAGAGAGTAGGCGTAGGCAGTTGCAGATTAGTCATTAAGACTGGTTTGAGGAAAGTCCGGGCTTCCGAAAGACCAGACTTGCTGGATAACGTCCAGTGCGAGCGATCGTGAGGATAGTGCCACAGAAAGATACCGCCAGTCAATTTATTGGTTGGTAAGGGTGCAAAGGTGCGGTAAGAGCGCACCAGCAGCGTCGAGAGGCGTTGGCTCGGTAAACCCCAGTTGGAAGCAAGGCCGGAGGAACTACGGTTGGTCTTTTACCAGTTCCGCTTGAAAAGAGCCGCTAGAGGTGTTTGGTAACAAACATCCCAGATAGATAACTGCCCTCGCAAGAGAACAGAACCCGGCTTACTACCGACTCTCTTTGAAAACGAATTATGGATTTTTTATTTTCCATAGTTCGTTTTTTCGCCTGAAGCGATCGCTCTATGATAATTAAGTATAGATAACCTGGATATGCTCACGCAATTTATCAAGTTTGAATTATCAAAAAGCGTGAAAAAACTATAATGGTAAACAAGCAATAAAACGGATTTTCGCTTTATGAATTTCAACATAGATTTAAAAGAGCTTGCCCGTAGAGAAAGTGAACAAGTAGAATGGAAAGAAAATGGAGATGATATTAAGATTGCCGAAGGCATAGTAAAAACTATTTCTGCATTTGCCAACGACATTGCCAATGTTGGTGGGGGATATGTTGTTTGTGGAGCAAAAGAGATAAAGGACGAGCATGGTTTTCCCAAAATTCAATATACAGGTCTTAGTGCTAATAAATTAAAAGAAGTTGAACTTAAGGTAACTAAATATTGTCAGAATTATGTTGATCCTGCCATAATACCTCGTATTGTGGAAATCGAAAACCCAGAAAATAACAGCACCAGAATTTTAGTATTTGTAGTTTTACGGACTCGTCATGCCCATATATATAGAGACGGAGAAACTTCTAAATATTATGTTCGTATCAGCCGAGAAACTAAAGAAGCCAAAAATGGTGTTTTGAGGCAGTTATTAACAGAAAAACAAGAAATAGAGTATTTTGATAAACGGACAAATACTCGTGCTACAGAAGCAGATATTGATATACTTGTATTTAGAGATAGTATGCAGGAAATGGGGTTACTTTTTCCTGAAAAATCATTAGAAGATTATTTTTCTGATAGAGAACAAATAGCAGAATTGGTTTCTCCATTGTTTGTACGCACAGATTTAGATCGTATATTACGTCCTAGAAATTTTACCTTATTGATGTTTGGGAAAAAAACAAGTATTACATCCAATTTCCCAGAAGCATATACTATTTTATCAATATATAAAGGGACAGATCGTAGTGAACAAACAGCAGAACGTTACATTTTAACCGGAACAATTGTTGAGCAAGCTAAAAAATCAATAGAATTATTAAATACTCAAGCCTATACTGCATTTGATAAAACAAGTAGCAAACCAAATCAGGTTAAGTATCCCATGCGTGCTTTACAAGAAGCAGTAATTAATGCTATTGTTCACCGTGATTATGAAGTACCTGAACCAATCAGAATCACAGTATTTGCAGATAGAGTAGAAATTAGATCTCCAGGAACTTTACATTGGGGAGTTGATAAAGATAAATTTACGCAAGGAAAAGCCAGTCCTAAATGGAGAAATCAAAGCTTTGCTTATTTATTTAATAAACTTCAATTAGCTCAATCAGAAGGTCAGGGTATCCCCACAATTATTCGGACAATGAGAGAACAAGGATGTCCCGAACCAATCTTTGAAATTGAACCAGAAAGTCTAACTTGTATTCTTCCCGCACACCCAAGACATCAAATTATTAGGGAATTGCAAGAAATTCAAGACAAAGTTATTTTACAGAAGTATCAAGAGGCTAAAACTCAAGTTTTAACACTCTTAGAAAAGGATTTGTACAATTTTAGGTCACTAGATTTGTATTGTGAAGTTATCGCTAAATTAAAACTTCCCCATGAACTTTATAATTTTCTAGAAACCAAGAAATTAGATTTTTCTTTAGTTAATCCCAGTACCCTCATCAATATTGCTGAGATTCTTGCTTTTGATAAAGATAATCTTCCTTATCAAAATATGGCAAATAGAGCCTTATCTGTAGCTATGTCTGGTAAAATAGAAGAAGGTCAAATTGTAAAAGCTGTCGTCAATCTTAAAAAGATAGGTGAACCAGATGATGTGATAGAATTTGTGGGTGAATCTATGTTAAAATACCCTAATCTTGCTCATAATTCTACACTTTTAGAAAAACGGGCAACCGCTAGAATGGATAAAGCAAAAAAATGTATAACCGCAATTAAAGATCGGAAAAGCAATACAACAACAAAAAAAAGAGCTTCGGTACTGTGCGAACAATTATTAGAAGCAGCCCAAAGAGATTTGAATTTGGCACTAGAAAATGTAGAAAATCCCCATGAGAAAAATTTTATTGAAAAGGATTTTAATTTCTTAAACGAATTGAAACAGACTTATAAAAAAACATCAACCAAGTAAAAATATACTATTACTATGCCATTAAGCTGGAACGAAATTAAAAGCCGAGCGATTGCATTTTCTCAAGAATGGGAAGATGAAACCTCAGAAGATGCAGAAGCTAAATCATTTTGGGATGGGTTTTTTCATGTTTTTGGTATTTCTCGGCGACGGGTGGCAACATTTGAACAATCTGTCAAAAAAGCTGATAATAAACAAGGTTTTATTGATTTACTCTGGAAGGGTGTAATTTTAGTAGAACATAAATCTAGGGGGAAAAGTCTCGATAAAGCTATGCAGCAAGCCAAAGATTATTTCCCGAGTAATGAAGCTAAAGGTAATGCTGCTGTACATTGTGTAATTATTGGTTTTGGTTTACAGGATATTGAAAATAAGAGAGTTTTTGATTATGTAAATATTAAGGGTGAACCAACAGAGAGGAAAGTTAAAAATATTAATCCGTATTTAGCAGAAGGAAACGATTTAATAATTTTAAAAAGAAATCAGCCTATTGGTAATATACCAGAAATGCTTAAAAGTAGCCAACCTACAGATGGAGGAAACCTTTTAATGACTGATGAAGAAAAGATAGAATATGTTATTCAAGAACCATCTGGAGAAAAATTTATTAAACCATTTATTTCTGCTGATGAATTTCTTAATGGTAAAAAACGTTGGTGTTTTTGGCTTAAATATTAAGGGTTAATATCGTCCCAAAGCTCTGAAACTGGGAAAGTTTGCCCTGCTGCTACCTGTGCTATGGACTCTTGCAAATCAGCTAATATTTGGGCTTTTGGTTCTTGTTCATCAATCCAAGCTAAACCACTGACATGATCAGAGTTGACAGAGTTTATAAGCTGTTGCCACAGTTCTAACGGTACGAGTACATCAGTTGTTTTTCCATCTACATTGGTGACATAACGAACCTGATTTTCAATGTGTGTATTGATCATCAATTTATTTATCCTGTTGATATTTTTTGATATTTTTATTGTAGTGTAACTAATGCTAACTGCAAGACTAGCGATCGCCAATTTCACATTCCCCGCATAGTTCAACTTTCGAGAATATTGACACTGTAAGTTTTTGCACAAAAAACAACTTTTATTTATACCCTATAATTTAATGCTAAGTTAAGAGTCATTAGCCCTTTTTTCCCAACTTACTCAATGTCCCGCGTTTATCCCCGCCGTCAACGGCAGCTTGAAAGTTTAGTCCAAAAGTTAGGTTTGTCACTAAATGCACCTATTAAATGGGAATTGTTAGATTTAGCACTCACTCATCCCACGGTTTCTGATACTGCCAATTATGAACAGCTAGAGTTTGTTGGCGATGCAGTGGTACGCCTAGTGGCTGCCGTGGTATTATGGGAACATTATGCTGATTGTTCAGTCGGTGATTTTGCGGCTATTCGTTCGGTCTTGGTGAGCGATCGCATTCTTTCCCAACTAGCAAGAGAATATGGTTTAGAATTATATTTACTAGTAGCTGGTAGTGCCACCGCTGATCATGTTGGTCAAGAATCACGATTAGCAGACTCCTTTGAAGCCGTTCTAGGGGCGCTGTACCTGAGTACCAACAACCTTAACCTGATTCGTCCTTGGTTAGATCCCCATTTCCAGCAACTAACCACAGAAATCCGTCTTGACCCTGCTAGACTCAATTATAAAGCAGCCTTACAAGAATGGACTCAAGCACAATTTAAGGTTCTTCCAGAATATCGAGTTTTAGAAATCAGTCAACCCCACCACAATCATGAACGCTTCTTTGCTGAAGTTTGGCTATATGAAAAAATGCTAGGACAAGGTAAAGGGCGTTCTATTAAAGCCGCTGAACAAGCCGCTGCCAAAGTTGCCTATTTAGCAATTAGCACTCCACTAAAGGATGAGTAATAATATACTTAAGAGGGTAGTAACTTGCGTTTTTACATTTATATAAGTAGGTGAACACAATAAAACCAATCTGTGTAAAGAAAAGTAAAATCGCCCAAACCCTCTTCACTCTTGCCTCTTGCCTTTTGCCTTGCCATAACGACAATTTTCAACGTCAACCTACTTACACAAAATTCTCCAATTTATACCAAATTTTAGGATTACTCTTTTTTGGTGATCATAGTCACTGATGTTTCTTGATTAAAAATTTAAGATTAGGTAGTAAAAATTTATATCTGCCTCATGTTTAGCTCTCAGTAAAGTCCTGTATTATGTAGTAAAATGTTCTCAGCAGCATTAGACTAACCTGTACAGATTAAAAAATAATTCTAAAACCGTGTTTATACTGTTAATATT
>NZ_JADEWA010000304.1:0-6618 GCF_015207865.1 Dolichospermum sp. LEGE 00246 | reverse complement strand
TATAAGAGACAGCCCCCTACTCCCTGCCCCCCGTTCCCTAATGATGATGTTCATAGCGACTAAAACCAGGACCATAAGTAGCTAGAAGATTTTGTGGTGAAAGGGCTATTTCGGGTTTACCGGAACAGACAAGAGTTTGATTGAGACAGATGACGCGATCGCAATGACGGCTTACCATATCAATATCGTGGGAAACTTGCAACACCGTCCAATTCTCTTCTCGTTTTAATTCATTTAACAAAGCATAAAAATCCGTTGTTCCTTGGACATCTACCCCTGCAAAAGCTTCATCCAATACTAACAACTTTCGCGGTGTTACCAAACAATAAGCTAATAATACCCGTTTGAGTTGACCACCGCTAAGAGTCCCAATAGCCTGATTTCGCAAGCGATAAGCATCAGTCCGGTGTAAAGCTGTGATAACTGCTGCTGATATTTCCCGTTTTTGTTGCCAAAATTTCGAGAAAAATGAATGTTTTTTATTCCCTATTCCTAAAGCTACTAATTCACTAACCGAAATGGGAAAACTGCGATCAAAAATAAAGTTTTGTGGCATATATCCCATCCAATTCCGCAGATTTCCTAGTCTGGAAATTGGGCGACCAAAAACTTCAATTGTTCCAGCACTTCGGGGAATTAAATCTAAAATAGCCTTGATTAAGGTACTTTTCCCAGCCCCATTCGGACCAACTATGGCTGTATCTGTTCCTGCTAACAATTCAAAGGAAACATCTCGCACAGCTAGATAGCTGCTTTGGTAGACTGTTAACCCAGAAACTTTTAATATTGGTAATGTAAATTCTGCTTGTTCGTCAGTCATGTAATTTAGGATTTAAGATGCCAATAATTTATAGTGATATGGCAGGAGTCAGAAGTCAGAAAAAAAGAAGGATTGAGGAGTATTGGTAAGAGGTTGTTTGAAAAGTAAAACGGGCGGTTAGAAACCGCTTCTACACAGGCAAAACCCACCTGGGTGGGTTTCCAATCCTTAATTTTCCTTAGTCCGCGCAGGCGGACTTTGTTTGTGTAGCCGTGAATTCCATTCGCCAGGGCTTAAGTTGACACCATTAAGCTTTTGCTTTACCCCTACTCTTCACTTGCACCCAGCGACTAAACTCTCCAAATTAGCTTTCATTGCTTTAAAATAATACTCTGGATTGGTATCACCAGTTTCTAAAGAATCCAAAGTCCGCACAGTTAACCCCAAATCTTGGGAAATACTGGTGAGTAATTTGTTATCTAACCCTGGTTCGCTAAATAAGGCTTTAACTTGGTATTTTTTGACTGTATTCACCACTTTTTGGACATCTGTTGGGGAAAGTTGCTTTTCAGGAATTTCTACTACTGCTAATTGTTTAATGTTATAACGTTTGGCAAGATAGGGAAAAGCATCATGAAAGGTGATAAAGGTGCAGTTTGGTGTTTGTTTAATAGTCTGTTGAAATTCATTATTTAAATTATCTAATTTCTGAATATATGCCGCTGCATTGGTCTGATAGTTGGCTTTATTGACCGGATCTGCGATAATTAAACCATCTCGAATATTAATAATTTGCTGTTTTGCTAAAACTGGATCTAGCCAAACATGAGGATTTCCCAATTGGTGTTCATGATTATGATCATGTTCTCCCGTTGCTGTTTTATCTATGGGGGAAGTTTTATTAATAGCTGGAATACCTTTACTAGCATCAATTTCCATTAGTTGGGAATTTCCGGCATTTTTAATTGTATCTGCTAAAAACTCCTCTAAGCCTAAACCATTTTTGACTAATACCTTAGCTGTAGCGATCGCTTTTACATTCGCTGGTGTCCCTTGATATTCGTGTATTTCCGTACCAGGTTTAACTAAAATCTCTATATCTGCTACATCTCCGGCTACTGCTTTAGTAAATAAATAAACTGGTAAAAACGTGGTAACTACTTTAGTTTTTGGTGATTTTGGGACTGGGGTTGGTTCTGTTTTTACAACCTCGCCACTGTTAGTATCATTGCATCCATAAACTACTGACAAAATTATTAAGGTAATCAGAGGTAAGAAACTTCTGGTTTTTCTATCTATTTTGACTTCTCTAAAACTTCTCATGGTTTGGGGTTGACAATAAAACTTCATTGGGATTATATCTCATAATGAGATCCATTCTCATATAAATTATCAGAAAAATGCTACTGTATCAAGCATTACAGAATATTAAAAAATTTCAGGTAATACTGCTGTATACTGAGGGTATTTACAGTTCATAAGGATTTCTTAACTTTTTATTGTGATCAGCTTAACTTAGGACTGTAGTATATTAAAAATCACTATCAATAGCTGTACTAATTCGAGTGTAGCATTATCAACTTTAAACACGGGTGTGAGGAAAAATGCAAAAATTCTGGACTTATCTAATTGCTAGTTCAACAGTTGTGAGTAGCATATTATGTATGAATGCTGCTGCAAAGGCAGAACCATTACCAGTACCAGTAACTAATTCAGAACAACAGGTTAATAATAGCCAAGAACAGGCAGTATCTCAAGTTACTTCCGTATCTCAGTTATCCGATGTTCAACCTAATGATTGGGCATTTCAGGCATTACAATCATTGGTAGAACGCTATGGATGTGTTGCAGGTTATCCTAATGCTACTTTTCGGGGTAATCGGGCGTTGTCACGATATGAATTTGCGGCTGGTTTAAATGCCTGTTTAGATCGAGTCAATGAACTAATTGCTACAGCTACCAGTGATTTAGTATCAAAGCAAGATTTAGCAACAATCCAAAAGTTGCAAAAGGACTTTTCAGGAGAATTAGTCACTCTCCGGGGGCGTGTAGATACGGTAGAAGCCAAAACTGCTGAATTGGAAGCTAATCAATTTTCTACCACCACTAAGCTACAGGGGCAAGTTGTGGCAGTTGTTAGTGATGTCTTGACAAATAAACAGGTTGATGGTGCGGATATTTCTGGGAAAAATACCACTTTAGGTTCAAGGGCGCGGGTTGAATTGGTAAGTAGTTTTACGGGGAAAGACACACTGTTTACCAGAATCCAAGCTAATAACATCAGCAGTCCTAGCATTAACACTAATGAGGGCAACTTATTTTTTGCTGGTACTACTGGTAACACCAATGCTTTTATAGATGGGCTATGGTATGCTTTCCCCCTGGGCAAAAATACTCAGGTCAAACTAATTGCTAATGCTGGTGCAGCGGACGATGTTACCAATACAGTCAATCTGTTTGATGGTGATGGTGCTTTTGGGGCTGTGTCTACTTTTGGGACAAGAAACCCGATTTATGGACAACTGGGTGATAAAGGCATAGCAGTTAACCACCAGCTTGGCGATAAAATAGGCCTAAGTTTAGGCTACTTAAGTAGTACAGCTAATAACCCCACTCCTGGAAACGGGTTATTTGATGGGAATTATGGTGCTTTAGCGCAGTTAACCGTCAAGCCCAGCGATCGCATTTCTCTTGGTTTAACTTATATCAATTCCTACAATCAACCATTGCTCACTGGTAGTAATAACGCTACATCTAATATCGTCACTTCAGGTGAAAAATTTTCCAGTAATTCCTATGGTGTTCAAGCATCTTTAGGAATTAGCAAGAAGTTTGTTCTCGGTGGTTGGGCTGGTTATACGAATAGTCAAGTTTTGACAGGTACAAAGGGAGAGTTTGACACTTGGAACTATGCTGTTACTATTGGATTCCCTGATTTGGGTAAAAAAGGTAATTTGGCTGGTGTCATAGCTGGTATGGAACCAAAAGTCACAAGTTCTAGCGCGACTGTTACTGGAGTTGCAAAAGATCCAAATACCTCTTATCACATTGAAGGATTTTATCAATACAAGGTCAGTGACAATATCACCATTACTCCTGCTGTAATTTGGCTAACAGCCCCAAATCACGATGATAGTAATGGTAATCTAGTGATTGGTGCTTTGAGAACTACTTTTAGTTTCTAGTTTCCCAGTCAGAGTTATTAAGAATAATTCTTAATAGCTCCAATTTTTTTTAAAAAACCAGGTGTGAAGAAAAATGCAAAAGTTCTCAACATATTTACTTGCTAGTTCGACCGTTATCAGTGCTGTACTATGGACAAGTTCTGGAGTCTTGGCTGAAGAAATACCAGCAAATAATCAACTCCAGACTGATACTAATTCTCAACAATTAAATATAAATAATCAACAAGAGGGAATATCTCAAGTTACCTCCGTGTCTCAGTTATCCGATGTTCAACCTAATGATTGGGCATTTCAGGCATTACAATCATTGGTAGAACGCTATGGATGTGTTGCAGGTTATCCTAACGCTACTTTTCGGGGTAATCGGGCGTTGTCACGATACGAATTTGCAGCCGGGTTAAATGCCTGTTTAGATCGAGTCAATGAATTAATTGCTACTGCTACCAGTGATTTAGTATCAAAACAAGATTTAGCAACAATCCAAAAGTTGCAAGAGGACTTTTCCGCAGAATTAGCAACCTTAAAAGGGCGTGTAGACACTGTAGAAGCCAAAACCGCTGATTTAGAAGCTAATCAATTTTCAACTACCACCAAACTGCAAGGACAGGTTGTTGCGGTTGTTAGTGGTGTTGCTTCTGGCAATAAAGTCGGTAATAGTAACATTACTAGCAAGAATACGACATTAGGCGCTAGAACTAGACTGGAGCTTGTCACCAGTTTTACTGGAAAAGACACACTGTTTACCAGGTTAGAAAGCAATAATATTAACAGTTTTGGTCTTAATACTACAGAAGGTAAATTGTCCTTTGCCAGTGGCACACCTAATAACAATGTTTCCATAGGTGCGCTTTCCTATGGATTCCCTCTTGGTAAAAACACTTATGCCAACATCATAGCCAATGATGGTATAATTCTCGACCTTGACACCACATTGAATCTATTTGATGGGAATGGTGGGTCCGGTGCTGTGTCCGCATTTGGAACCAGAAACCCCATCTATGCCCAATTGGGTGGCGCAGGACTAGGTGTAAAACAAAAATTCGGTGAAAATTTAACTCTCAGTTTAGGTTACTTGGCTAGTCAGCACAATACCCCTACTCCGGGAAATGGGTTGTTTGATGGTCCCTACGGCGGTCTAGCACAATTAACAGTCAAACCAAGCGATCGCATTTCCCTTGGTTTAACTTACATCAATTCCTATAACAAGTCACTGGCTACAGGTAGTAATAACGCCACGTTTACCAATCTTGCCGCTGGTACAAACTTTTCCAGTAATTCCTACGGTGTGGAAGCATCTTTAGGTATTACGAAGAAGCTTGTTTTAGGTGGTTGGGCTGGATATACCAATAGTCAAGTTTTGACTGGTACCAAAGGAAAAGCGGAAATTTGGAACTATGCTGTTACTTTAGGTTTACCAGATTTGGGTAAAAAAGGTAACTTAGCTGGTATTATATTTGGTATGGAACCAAAGGTCACGAATTCTACTGTTACTGGAATTACTAAAGATCCAAATACCTCTTATCATGTTGAGGGATTTTATCAATACAAGGTCAGCGACAATATCACCATTACCCCCGCTGTAATTTGGCTAACAGCCCCAAATCACGATGATAGCAGTAGTAATTTAGTAATTGGTGCTTTGAGAACTACTTTCAGTTTCTAATCATAAGTAATTGGACAAAAATATTTACAGTCATTGCGAGCGAAGGGAAGCAATCACAACCCTTGGAATTGCTTCATTTCGCTTCGTTCCATAGGGCTAACACCACGCAATGCCTACGCAATGACATTGTGTAATTAATTCTGTCTCACTACTTAGCAATTAGACATCTCCAAAAAAGATGGTAGAGACGTTCCATGTAAGAGTAAGCCACAAAATAAATGATCCTGTTTTGTCATGCTGAGTGTAGCGTTCGCGGAGCGTGGCGTTAGCCATAGCGAAACGAAGCATCTCAAGAGATTCTTCACTACACTTCGTTTCGTAATGCCTCTGGCACGCTGCGCGAACAGAATGACATTGGGCATTTCTTTTTGTGGAGTTCTCTTAGGGACTTCCAATTAAAAAAATACCCAAAAATTTCTTGTGGTGCGGGACGAATTGCCCGCTAATCATCAAGGACGGGCAGGATGCCCATCCCACAAAATTGGGTAATTTATTTTTTGGTGTTCTCTTAGGGACTTCCAATTAAAAAAATACCCAAAAATTTCTTGTGGTGCCGGCTAAAAAGCCTGCTAATCATCAAGGACAGGCAGGATGCCCATCCCACAAAATTGGGTAATTTATTTTTTGGTGTTCTCTTAGATAAATCTCACAAATCATAGTTCAGATGTTGTTTCTGTTTTCTTGGGGAGAAAGATGTGATTTTTGTGATGAGTGTGATTAACGTGATTTTGAGAATGATAACAAAAAGACCAACCCCTCCCACAGGGCTGGTCTATAAAAAAACGTTGTTCGAGTTGTCTTCTCAGTAGAGTCAAAACCAAATTGCGCGTTCCCAAAATTCAACGGGCAACTTTTCTTAACAAGATTGTAACAGCCAGTACAGTTTTTTCATGAAAATATCTCAAAAAATATCTGTCTTCGGGTGGGTAGCTTTTCTATTTGAGGTAAGAGGTAAGAGGGAGTTGGGGGAGTTGGGGGAGTTGCTGTGTGTTAGACACATCGGACTCCCC
>NZ_JADEWA010000303.1:0-6656 GCF_015207865.1 Dolichospermum sp. LEGE 00246 | reverse complement strand
ATCCAGAATTGATTGCATTAGAAAGTGATTTAGAAATATTGAAAACTGCCAAATATTCTCTTTTAGAATTTTGGTATCTGGTGACAGAAGAAATGGATTTATATCTAAGTTTTAGTAATGGTAAACAACATCAAAAAGTCAACACAGTAGATGTAGAAAGAATTGTCCAAAGAACAGAATGGGCAACTTTATTAAAGTGGGAAAATCTGAACTTTCTAGAAATTATTTTACAATTAGGGTGGGGACAACCGCAAGAAGCAGCTTATAAACGAGGAAGACCACTAGCAGGTAGTGAATTTATTCATGCCGTCAATCCAGGATGTTATCCTATTGGTTAATATCAGGATAATCCAATGAACCGTATATAGCATTTCCTAGTTTAACGCGGTACAAATTTATCTGCGTTTATCTGCGCTCATCCTTTTGCATCTGCGGTTAATAATTTCGGCTCATCCGCACTTAAATGAGAATTGCTATACAATCTCATCAAGTAACTGATTCTTGCGCTTCCCGATACAATCTTTTCGCTATCCGAAATAATTCTTGTCCTGTGTGCAAATAACGATCATCATAGCTTAACGGGAAGTAGGCTAACTCCTCTATTCCATCTGCCACTTGACTCATACAATAGTAAATATGGGCGGCTGCGGCTGCAAAACTAGTAGGATTTGGCAAAGAACGAAACTTAATTTGTGCGTCTCGTAAATCTTCCCGACAGGATGCTAAATAATCTTGAAATTCGTCTAAAAGATCATCATCAAAAGGATCTGCGGCTAAGTCGTCAATTTGTGATTCTAAAGAATTGAGAATTGTCGAAAGTATCCGATTTACTGGTTTATAAACTAAACGTAGCCATTCTTCAACGTTTTCATCAACATCTTTTCTCGTTTTCCTAGTTGCTTTGTGGTGCTGTTGGGCATATTCTGCACGTTTTTGGCGAACTTGATGGAATTTTTGCTGACTGTGACGGAGTTTTTCGTCGTAATTGAAACGACTTTTACCGTCACTTAAAACTTCATAAGCAGCATTAACACGAATAATTTGTTCATTGTCTGTGATTTCTTGATTACTATCAGGATGAAAAATTTTCACCAAGCGGCGATAAGCTTGTTTAATCTCCGCAAGACTGGCATTATTACTAACTTTTAGGGTGTCGTAGTGGTTAAAATCGGACATGAATCGAATAGATTGTTAATTGGTGCTAGTTGCTGTTTTCGCTTCTAGGTCTTGGAATAAAGGTGTACTTAAATATCTCTCACCGAAACTAGGCTGAATCATCACAATTAAGCGTCCTTGATTCTCTGGACGTTGGGCAACACGAACCGCTGCACAGAGGGCTGCACCACTGGAAATGCCCGATAGTAGCCCTTCCTCCCTGGCTAATTTGCGACTAAAGGTGATCGCCTCCTCATCAGTCACCGTAATTACCTCATCAATCAATTCTACCTTTAAGACCTGGGGAATAAAACCTGCCCCAATGCCCTGAATTTTATGGGGACCTGGTTTACCCCCCGATAATATCGGGCTATTAGCTGGTTCGACAGCGATCGCCTGAAAACTTGGTTTCCGGGCCTTCAAAACTTCCGCCACCCCCGTAATCGTCCCTCCAGTCCCCACTCCCGCCACAATCATATCCACCAATCCATCCGTATCTGACCAAATTTCCTCCGCCGTAGTTTCCCGGTGAATTTGGGCATTAGCCGGATTGCGGAACTGTTGCAACATATAGGAGTATGGTGTTCTGTCCACAATCTCCTGCGCCCGCCGAATCGCCCCACTCATCCCCTCAATTCCCGGCGTGAGTTCCAATTGGGCCCCATAAGCCCTTAACATTGCCCGCCGTTCCGCACTCATCGTTTCCGGCATAGTTAAAATTAATTGATACCCCTTAGCTGCCGCTGCCATAGCCAAGGCAATACCAGTATTTCCCGATGTTGGTTCTACCAGAATCGTCTTCCCCGGGGCAATTAATCCTTCCTTTTCCGCCGCCATAATCATACTTACCCCAATGCGGTCTTTTACCGATGAGGAAGGGTTCATACTTTCCAATTTCACGAGAATTGTCGCCACACAACCTGATTCTTGAGGAATCCGGTTTAACTTCACTAAAGGTGTCCGTCCCACCAATTCCGTAATATTCTCAACAATCCGCATCATAAAATTTTCCGTCTTCAAATGTAGTACATGATATCCAACTGCTTCCGGGAATCCCGTTTTTCACAAAGATCCTGAAGCGAATAATTTTGTAACACTAAATTTGCCGCTTGACGTGCTTCCTGCCAAATTTCTGACACCACAGAATTATCTAAACTTGTGGGTTTAGTATTTTGTTCACCAGTCTGCACATCCAAACCTTCCAAACATTCTAAAATTTCAAAGATACTAATTTTTCGAGGTTCTCGCGCCAGTAAATAGCCACCTTTTGAACCCCGTTGACTTTTAACTATACCCCGCCGCCGCAAAGTTGCTAACAGTTGTTCTAAATAGCGATCAGGTATCTTTTGTTGCAGAGCGATTTGCCGAATTTGCATCGGTTCACCGTTGTCATAATGAGTAGCCATCTCTAATAACGCCAAAATTGCGTATTCAGATTTACATGATAGTTCCACAAGCAGTAGTCCAAGATCAAAATTGAAGGATAAAAATGAGCAAAACCTGACAGTTCATCTCTTTTACAGTATACTCCGGTTCTCCACTGGGGTTTTTACTCCCCACAAAAAAACCCCGCCATGGGGCAGGGTCAAATCACGTTGAAACTTATTAACAAACTTTTAACTATTTAGAAGCTAAAAGTTGTTCTGAGTGTACCAACAAAGGCATCATTACTGGTATTATTTTGTCCAGGAGATGCCACCCAGATAACTCCAGGAGTTACGGATACATTTTCAGAAACGCGATACTTATAGAAGCCTTCTACTTGGTATGGAGTCTCTCTACCAGTCGCACCTAGTGAGTAAGGTTGAGCGCCACCGAAGATACCCAAGACGTTACCTTTCTTACCAAAATCAGGTAAAGCTAAACCTGCACCATAGCTCCAAGCTTCTTTATCATCATTAGCTCCAAAGCCTGTAACATCATGGTAGGAAACGAAACCACTCAAAGACAGTTTATCGCTAGGCTTGATAGCTGCGGAAATACCGTAGGAGTTGCTGGAAGAGGCACTAGCAATACCTGTTGCTGAATTAACGCCTAAAGTATTCGCTTGTGCAGTACCTACTAAAGCACCAGTACCAAGTCCTGAATCAAATAAGGTAGTACCTGCTTTTTGATAACCATGGACATAGGTGGCAGCCAAAGCGACGCGATTACCAACGTTAAAATTTAACTGACCTAAAGCCGCATAGTTGCCATCAAACAAGCCATTGCTGGGACTAGGATCATTAGCACTTGAAGCTAAGTAACCTAATGTGAGAGAACTTGGTTTCAAGAAACTATCACCAGGTTTCCCAAAGGGTACATTCAAGGCAATACCAGAACCACCACCAATCCGGTAGATGGGGTTTTCAGATGCGAAGGTACTTAAAGCCCCTTTACCACCATCTGTTTTATCAAAAAAGTAAGGATTGTTAACAGCGGCATAATCACTATGTTGCCCACCACTAGCTGAAAGATAAACTCTTGCAGGTCCTACAGGGGCTTCATAGGTTAACTTGTCAATTTTAACGCTGTTAGCTGGGCTAGTTGCACCAACTTCAAAGGTTTGTTTGCCAACTCCACCGGACGCAATAGGACTATTCGCATTATCTCGGAGACTAAAGCCTGTGGCATTACCAGCAGCCAAACGGGTGGTTAATATATCTCTACCCGTAAAGCTGGTTTCTAAACCTAAGCGCACTCTATCCTGGAAAACTGCCCGGTTAGCTTTGCCTGTTTCACCACCAAAAACGTCGGTGACAGCAAAAATAGCTTCACCTTTTAACTTAGTGGTAGTGGAGAATTGATTGGCTTCTAATTCAGCAGTCCGCCCTTCTAAAGCATCTACTCGACCGCGTAAAGTTGCCAATTCCGCAGAAAATTCTTCTTGCAACCGCTGCAATGTTGCTAAATCCTGTTTTGTTACCATATCAGCGGTTGCTGTGGCAATCAATTCATTTACACGATCTAAACAAGAATTTAAACCAGCAGCAAATTCGTAACGGCTTAAAGCCCGATTACCGCGATATGTGCCATTGGGATAACCTGCAATACAGCCATAGCGCTCTACCAAAGATTGCAAAGCTTGGAATGCCCAATCTGTAGGTTGCACGTCAGAGAATTGGGAAACTGATGTTACCTGATTTAAAGAAGTATTGTTTTCGTTGCTGTAGCGGTTAACCTGAGCCAAAACTTGGGCTTCTTTGGTTTCTGTTGCCAATGTTGCTGGCTTTTCAGAAACTTCTGTTGTAGAGGAAGTTTCTATTGCCGATGCGTCCTGGGTGGTACTGGGTGCGGCGATCGCTGTTGAAGATACTAACAGTGCTGCTCCCAAAATTGCTGGGCTAACCACTAAGGATTTCCACAAAATATTAGACATTTTTTCTTTTCTCCTCACACCTTTATATGGATAACTTGAGTTCGCTGTAGCCAACTGGTTACAAGTGCGAAATCTTGTTGAAACCTGTGTAATAGGCATGGCTGCCACTATTACCACAATCATAGCTTTCACAAGGCTAACAATTGATTAACTAATTGTTAAACTTTAATGCAATTAACTTATGCAAAAACTTTCAACTATATCCTGTGGTTATATTATCACTTTTTCTAATAACCAACATAAGATTTTCTGTTCAAGTACGTATGTATACTCAACACGGGTGAGATTTAAACTTTTGCCAAATGACAAACAACCCAGATGTGTAGGGGTCAAGCAAGAGCTTCATTGGTGTCAACTTAAGCTCAAATCCCTACCACATCTCGTTTCTAGTCTCTGACTAGGAATGCAGTTGATGAGGCTCTGCCTCTAATATCATTGAAGGCAGAGCCTTCTAGAATTCATTCCCAGCCAGAGACTGGGAATGAGATGAAAATCGCTGAAAACTTCTTTACTCTTGCCTCTTGCCTTGCTAAGTAATTGGACAAAAATATTTATAGTCATTGCGAGCGAAGGGAAGCAATCACAACCCTTGGAATTGCTTCATTTCACTGCGTTATATATGGTTAACGCCACGCTGCGCTAACGCAATGACATTGTGTAATTAATTCTGTCTCACTACTTATAACGACAATTTTCAACGCCAACCTACTTATAGTTATAGTGGTCTGTCGAGCTTAAAATGAAGCATTGTTTTCGACTTGACAATATTTATTGATACTTCTTTAGTATATACCCATATCTATCCACTGTCAACTGTTTTGGATAGATTCTTGGACAACTTTGGACACGTTGTCCAGTAGTTTTTTGTTCTTGTGACTTCGCGAACCATACAGTCTTGCTGAAAAAACAGTAATGAGTTCAATCATGTCTGTTACTAATTCTTGTTCAAAAGTGGTTTCTTCGATTGATTTATTGATAATGACAACTTCAGTTTCAAATTCTTCGCACATTGCAAATACAATCTCAGAACCAAACCGGAGAAGTCTATCCTTATGAGTCAGGACTAATCTACCTACATCACCTTGCATAATCCGTTTCAGTAGTTTTTGAAGACCTTTTTTATTGTAATTTAAACCACTACCTAAGTCAGATATAGTCTCAAACTGCCAACCATTACTTCCGCTAAAAGCTTCTAAAACCTTTATCTGCCTAGATAAATCATCTTTTTGGTCATGGCTAGAAACGCGGGCATAATTGATAGTTATGCGGTCTTCTAACTGATTAAAATCTCGCGGTGTAATTCGTTTAATATCTGTAAGAAAAAATCTTCTATGCCCTGATGGACTGCGTTCAAATCGCAATTTACCAGCATCAGCCCATCTACGAACAGTTTTTACTGACACACAAAGCTCTTTAGCAGCATCACCTATTGAAATAGTCACTTCTTGGTTTTCCATATCATTAACTCCCTTGCTTGACTAAGTTAATTATATGGACGTTCCATAACATAAGGCTAGTTATGGGTAGAAATTGCTGAACAGTTTAAAACCCTTAAAAACTATCCGCCCTGATTTAGATTAGATAATCTAAGTCAGGGCGGTCTAGCGGGTCTTCAAGTTGCAACCAGACTGCCGGAGGGAACTCCGATGTTAAGCCTAGTTAGTTGAGCTAACTTAGTATCTCAAGAGAACTAAAGCTAACTTTTAGAGAACAGCCCCGGCGCACAGCCGGCTAACTGCAACTTGATGACCCATGCGTATACTACTTTCTATCATGGGCATCACCTCCTTGTTGCCTAAATGGTCTTAGTTTCAAAAGGGGCAAAGCAAAATGCTTTGGGTTTGTAACCTGAGACTACTATAACACAACTGCGAAAATTTGCAATACCCTGATTTCAATTTCTGCCACAAAAAAACCCTCACCAATGAGGTGAGGGCTAACTAACAAAGATAAATTCAGGGTAAATTCCAGAGTTAGAGAGCGTTACCACGTGGTAATACTTCTTCTGGGAATACAAACTGTTCGTGGGGTTGATCTTGAGGAGCCATCCAAGCGCGGATACCCTCATTCAACAAAATATTTTTGGTATAGAAAGTTTCAAACTCTGGGTCTTCTGCTGCCCGTAATTCTTGGGAAACGAAGT
>NZ_JADEWA010000302.1:0-6672 GCF_015207865.1 Dolichospermum sp. LEGE 00246 | reverse complement strand
TAATAGCGAAAGTAAACTAAAGTTTACTCAAAAATTTCCGGGTTATTTAGTCATCAAAAGACAACTTCTGCTATTAGACTGGGAATATGGCTAACGCCACGCTACGCTATCATTCCCAGGCGGGCTAAAGGTTTTACGTTAAGTTGACACCAATGAGCATTGCTAAACCCCTACCGCGTTGAGATATAATCATGAAAAATGCTATAATATAAACCTATCCCAAGCTATATGAAATATGAAAATAATTCTAGATAACTTAGAACCCAGCCTAGTCGAAAATCTCAGATATCAAGCAGAACAACATGGACGGACTCTAGAGACTGAGTTAAAACTAATTTTAACACAAGCTGTTACCAAAAATGTCCGAGAAAACTCTCAGGAACAAACATTAATTCCCCTAGAAATATTAGCAGCACAGGTAAAAGATTCCTTAGATAATACAGGATATAATTCCCATGAGCAAATTATTAATTTAATTCAAGATGTAAAAAGAGAAATAGCTGAAGAACATTTATTAAAAGCACAGCATCGCAATGAGTTATGATATCCCTCAACGTCTATTTTTAGACACTAATATTTATATTATTGGTGTTGCTAATCAGGATAGTTATGAAAGAAAAATATTAGAATCAGTTGGTTCTTTACAATCTTCATCTGTAGAAGTTATCGTTTCAGAAGAATTATTAGATCAAATCTTACGAGTATCTAAACGTTTATATAATAAAGATTGGGGTAGTCAAATTGTCGCTCGGATTTGGCAGCAATTACAGGTTATTTATGTCAATTTTACTTCTGAGGAATGGCTCAAAATAGAAGAGTTAGGATTAATTCCTCGTGAAGATATTGGAGTTTATTTAACTGCTAGTAAGGGTGAAACTCAATGTTTTGTTTCTGCTAATTATAAACTAATTCGTTGTTTAGTTCAAGAAACAAAAGAGTTTGAATGTTTAACTCCTCAAGAATTTGTGAATAAGTATTTATCATAATTATTATTCCCAAAACTTCTGATTTTATTTTACACTTTATTTTAAGCCACAAAAAAATCTGTAACCTGGCGATATTCAGGACGAATAAACCCTAAAATAATATCATCCTTTCCTACTCCTAATTCCAATAATTCCCCAGTTATCCCCCTTTCTGTACCATCCCCTTCAATGCAGATTTTCCCATCAATAATTCGCAAATGAAACACCACTGCATGAACCCAACCTGTAACCATTAACAAATAATTATCAGATTCTTGATCAGAAATACATAAAGCCTCAATTTTTCCATGACTAGGTTTATAAGTAGTGAGACAGAATTAATTACACAATGTCATTGCGTTAGCGCAGCGTGGCGTTAGCCATAGGGAACAAAGTGAAATGAAACAATCGCCAGGGTTGTGATTGCTTCCCTTCGCTCGCAATGACTGTAAATATTTTTGTCCAATTACTTACTTGGCGTGATTTGCAACAATACTAATTATAATTCTTCTGTATTTTTCTAACTTATCCATTGTACAATTACCTCCTGAATTGGATCAAAAATAATGTAATTAATCTGCTGTTGAGTTCCTAGTCTCTGACTAGGAATGCAGTTAATGAGGCTCTGCCTCTAATATCATTGAAGTCAGAGCCTTCTAGAATTCATTCCCAGTCAGAGACTGGGAATGAGATGAATGAGATGACTTGAGTTCTTTGCGGGATAGATGTTTTACGCTAAAAAAATCGTCTTCTTGTCCGAGGTTCAGACGGTGTTCTTCGTAAAGGGACTACTTCTGCTTCACTACCCTCCCTAGCTACTCGAATTAATAACGCAGAAGATACCAAACTGGCAACCATCGAATTACCACCATAACTAAACATAGGTAAAGGTAAGCCTGTAGTTGGTAATGCACCTGTAGTTACACCAATATGTAATAGTGATTGGCCAATCATGACAACTACTACACCAATTGCTACTAATTTGGATGTGAGATTTTTGGATTTAAGGGCAATAATTAATCCTAAAGTGGCAAATATTGCTAACATTAGCAAGAGTAAAATACTGCCAATAAAACCAAATTCTTCGGAAAAAATTGCGAAGATAAAATCAGTATCTTGAATTGGTAAATAGAATAACTTTTGTTGAGAAAGTCCAAATCCCGACCCCCAAGTTTGCCCTGAACCTACGGCTAATAAACTTTGTACTAACTGATAACCATCTCCTGTGGCATCCCCCCAAGGATTCATAAAGGACATAATGCGTTTACGTTGATATTCTTTGATACTAATACTGAGTAATGCTAAAAGCAGACCACCAAAGGCTGTTCCTCCCAAATATTTATATGAGATTCCTGCTGCTAAGGCAATGAACCAAATTGTCATGCCGCAAAGTGCTGTGGTACTTAAGTTAGGTTGGGCAAGAATTCCTAAAAGCACAAGACCAAAAACACCCAACCAAGATAAACGAATTCCCCAAGGTCGTTTTTCCCACTGGCCAAAAAGTGTGGCGCTTTGTAAAACTAAAAAGGGTTTAATTAATTCTGATGGTTGGATAGGAATGGGGCCAATGGCTATCCACCTAGCAGCATCAAAGGCTTTTTTTCCTAATCCTGGTATTAATGTCAGAAAAATCAGCATCAGAAAAAATATTAAAAACCAATGAGATACACCCAAGATTTTTCGCAATGGCAAATTAACAATGATGTTGAAAATAATTAAGGAAGCTATAGCCCAAAGAATTTGCCGTTTAAAATAATACAAACCGTCACCATGACGGGCATCAGCA
Source organism: Dolichospermum sp. LEGE 00246 (assembly GCF_015207865.1). Classification (NCBI taxonomy): domain Bacteria; kingdom Bacillati; phylum Cyanobacteriota; class Cyanophyceae; order Nostocales; family Aphanizomenonaceae; genus Dolichospermum; species Dolichospermum sp. LEGE 00246. The sequence continues at coordinate 3,921 of NZ_JADEWA010000302.1, read as the reverse complement.
ACGGGATAGGATGCGGAAAAGAGGATGATTAAGCCAATAAACATCCACGTTAATGTTAGCCAGCGCAACAATCGGGCTTCTAAACCCCAGCTAGAAACAGAATCATCAAAAATTGGGATTAAACGGAGTAGATTCACAATTTGGTAATTGGTAATTGGTGATTTTCTTCTTTCTTCTCCTGACTCCTGGGTGGGGAAACCCCGCCCCTACTACAAGAAATCCTGTATTTAAATTAAAACTAAGTTATCTCGGTGAATCACAGTATCTGCGCCTTCATAACCCAGAATTGAGGGGATTTCCCGTGAATGTCGTCCGCAAATTTTCTGCAATTCCTCACTATTATAATTCACTAATCCTCTAGCAATTTCATCACCATTACTATCACACAATTGCACCGCCTCTTGATTGTCAAATTCCCCTTCTACGGCTTTAATTCCCGCTGCTAGTAAGGATTTTCCCGCTTTGACAACGGCAGCGATCGCCCCCTTGTCTAAATATAATTTTCCTCCAGGAATCAAACCATAGGCTATCCAACGTTTGCGGGCTGAGGTTGGTTCTGGTTGCGGTGCAAAATGTGTACCAATGAGTTCCCCTTGAATAATTTTTTCAATGTTTCGGGGAAACTGTCCTTGAGTAATGACTGTACGAATACCAGCAGCGATCGCAATTCTCGCTGCCGAAATTTTAGTCATCATCCCTCCAGTCCCCCATTGAGAACCCTGTCCACCAGTTTGAATCTGTAAATCTGTCAGTTCTTGCATACTACTAACTAAACTAATTGGTTTAGCATCGGGTACGGAACGAGGATCGGCTGAATATAATCTATCAACATCCGTTAATAAAAATAACCAATCTGCTTCTACTAAACTAGCTACTAATGCAGACAGGGTATCATTATCCCCAAATTTTAATTCTTCTACCGCTACTGTATCATTTTCATTAACTATAGGGATTACTCCCAAACCTAGTAATTCTTGAAAAGTATTATTAGCATTCAGATAGCGGCTACGTTGTACCAAATCTGCCCTAGTTAATAATACTTGAGCAATTGGTTGTTGGAGAATACTAAATAAATCATCATATATACGCATTAATCTACCCTGTCCAACTGCTGCTACAGCCTGTTTTAAAGCTATAGTTTTGGGACGTTCCGTTAACCCTAACCGCGCACAACCGACTCCCACCGCGCCAGAAGAAACTAAAATTACCCGATGTCCCTGTCGTCTCAAATCACAGAGGGTTTCCGCTAAAGTAGCAATACTAGAAAGGGCTAATTGTCCTGTTTCTGGTTGAGTAAGGCTAGAAGTACCGATTTTAACAACAATTGTTTTGGTCATTAGTTAGTGGTCAGTTGTTATTCCCAAAAAATTATACAGCGCCAATCCCTCTATGGTGAAGGTTGGCGCTGTACGGGTTTATATTTATCTATTATGTGCTAGGGTCTTTTTAGGCTGACCCTGATGTTATTGAAATTAATAATCTCTGATTTTTTGCGAATTTGATAATTCCTTAACTATTTCTTTAGATTTACTTTCCTGACGAATGATAAATCTTTGTAAAGATTTGTATCTTAAAACTATTAATACAGCACGGCGAAAATAAACCAACCACTATAAATCTCCCAAAAGCTTATACCGTCTTCGTTTTGACCTTTGACTTTTGATTTTCGCCTAGCGGCACTAAGTAGGTATACTGCAAACGGTTTATTGTTTAACTAAATATGGAACCCCTCTCCAAACCTCTCCCCGCAACGGGGAGAGGCTTTGAGACTGTTATTTGTATTATAAAAAAGTCCAAGTTTTAGCCGTTTTGAGTATAAACGTGAACTAACCAAAATGTGTATTGTAGAACCAAGAAACATTCCAATATAATTGCGCTGTCGCTTCATCCAACCTACAAAAAATGGCGAAGGTATGGTTATCGTTGATAATATAACTATGCTTTCTAGTTACCAATTATGACTATAGCCACTGAACGCCAGATTACACTAGAAGATTTTCTCAAGTTACCAGAAACTAAACCAGCATCAGAATTTATTAAGGGGGAAATCCTACAAAAACCTATGCCACAGGGTGAACATAGCTTAATTCAGACTACTTTTATTGAAGTTGTCAATGGACTAACCAGAAGTCAAAAAATTGCTATAGCTTTCTCCGAACTACGCTGTACTTTTGGTGGTAGTACCATTGTTCCTGATATTGCGGTGTTCCGGTGGGAGAGAATTCCCACAACTAAATCTGGGAAAATTGCTAACCGCTTTGAAATTCATCCTGACTGGATAATAGAGATTCTTTCTCCTGAACAACTACAGAAAAAAGTATTAACAAAATTATTGCATTGTTCCCGACATGGAACTGAGTTAGGTTGGTTATTAAACCCAGAAGAAGAAAGCGTATTGGCTGTATTTCCTGGACAAAAAATTGAAATATATGAAGATGATGATAAATTACCAATTTTGGAAAATATAAATTTAGAATTAACAGTTAAGGAAATTTTTGGTTGGTTGAGTTTTGGTTCATAACTGTAGCAAGGAAAGGGGGATGAGAAACTTTATCAAGGGCGGGTAAACCCCACCCAGAAATGAATGTCAGGGCTAATAACCAAAGTCTACTAAGGGACTTCCAATTAAAAAAATCCCCAAAAGTTTCTTGTGGTGCGGGACGAATTGCCCGCTAATTACCAAGGATAGGCAGGATGCCCATCCCACAAAATTGGGTAATTTATTTTTTGGTGATCCCTAAAGTAGACTCAAGATTATTTAGTCATCAAAAGACAACTTTTGCTATGAGACTGGGAATATGGCTTACGCCACGCTTCGCTATCATTCCCAGGCGGAACTTATGCCCACCTGGATATTAAAATTGTTGTAAGAAGCGTAAATCGCTGTTATATAAACGGCGAATATCATCAATTTGGTGTAATACCATAGCAAAACGTTCTACACCAAAACCAGCAGCAAAGCCGCTATAAACTTCGGGGTCATAACCGACAGATTTTAAAACATTGGGGTCAACCATTCCGCAACCCATGACTTCTAACCAACGTCCTTTCCACTGTAAATCTACTTCTGCCGAAGGTTCAGTAAAAGGGAAATAACTGGCACGAAAGCGAATTGGTAAGTCGCCAAATATTGATTGTAAAAAGATTTTGACAGTTCCTTTCAGGTCTGTAAAAGTTAGTCCTTCATCTATGGCTAAAAGTTCGATTTGATGAAAAACTGCTGAGTGGGTCGCATCTACATCATCTCTGCGATATACTCGACCTGGGGCAACAACTCGAATGGGTGGTTCTTCCTTTTCCATGTAGCGAATTTGCACTGAGGAAGTATGAGTCCGTAATAAATTACCATCTGGTAAATAGAAGGTATCTTGCATATCACGGGCTGGATGATCTGGGGGGGTGTTAAGTGCTTCAAAATTGTAGTAATCTGTTTCCATTTCTGATCCTTGGGCAACGGTGTAACCCATGCCGACAAAGATATCTAGGGTTTGGTCAATAATGCCATTGAGGGGATGAATCCGACCTTGGGGACGGTAAATACCGGGCATGGTGACATCTATGGTTTCCGCCTCTAGCTGTACCTGAATTTGAGCAGCTTCTAGGGTTGTGCGTTGCTGGTCAAGGCTGTTTTGAATAGCTTCTTTGACTGTGTTAGCGATCGCTCCAATTTTAGGCCGTTCTTCCGCGCTCATTTGCCCCATACTTCGCAATAGCGCCCCCAATTGCCCTTTTTTGCCTAAATAGTTGACTCTAAGTTCTTCTAGGCGTTCTAGGCTATCAGCAGAGGCGATCGCTGTTTCTCCTTCTTGCCGTAATGCTAAAAGTTGATCCTCTAAATTGCTAGTCATTAGTTATTGGTGATTAGTCATTAGTCATTAGTCTATAGTAGGGGACGGGGAACAGGGGAGCAGCTGTCTCTTA
>NZ_JADEWA010000301.1:0-6685 GCF_015207865.1 Dolichospermum sp. LEGE 00246 | reverse complement strand
TATTAATTATATATGGGATGCTTATAAGCGAGATTCAAAGTCTGTATTCAAAATGAAAATCTGGTAAGTTATAGGTGTAACAGCTTATGATATTCATGGGATAATACTCTAGATATATCTCGCTCAATAAGCAAAAAGCCTATTGGGGAGATACTACCCACCAGAATTATCGCCAAAAGTGTAAAACTAGTAATCTCAGAGACAGAAAACTAAAATTTTCAAACTTTTTCTATACTAGTATAAACAAAACATAAAGAGACAAAATCATGACCAATATTCAAGAAAAAACCAGTAACGATATCCAAGAGAAAATCCAAGAAGAAGTGGAACAAGCTCGCACTGTGTGTGATATCTCAGGTAGCAACTCTGCTGAATGTGCTGCGGCGTGGGATGCTGTAGAAGAACTGCAAGCAGAGGCTTCTCATAAACGTCAAATTAAACCCAAAAACTCTTTAGAGAAATACTGCGATGCTAATCCAGAAGCAGACGAGTGCCGTCTGTACGAAGATTAAAATCAGGAGGTAAATATGAATACTATTGCCAATTTTCCTCAATATGTCTGAAACCCAATAAAATCGTGACGATATCAATAGGGTTTCAGGGTTTGGCAATAGTAAGTAGTTGGACAGAATTAATTACACAATGTCATTGCGTTAGCGTAGCGTGGCGTTAGCCATATGGAACGAAGTGAAATCAAGCAATTCCAAGGGTTGTGATTGCTTCCCTTCCCTCGCAATGACTGTAAATATTTTTGTCCAATTACTTAGTTATACCTGTTTTATTGAGTAATAATTTTTTGGGATATCAATGGCTTTAAGCACGATTAATCAATGAATCTGAACCAAACGGGGAATAAACTCCCCGTTTTTCCTGTTGGAACAAAGTCCAGTCACTAAACAAACTTATTTGTTGAATGGCTAACGCCACGTTACGCTATCAAATATCTATTCACAAATTTTTCTATTTTTTTATTGACTTTATGACACAAATATGGTTTCGACCTTATGTTTGGATGGACTACCGATTGGCGTTATTATTTACGCTGATTATTCCCTTAATTCTTCTGGTTTGGACATTTGTACAAAAAGCAGAAGGAATGCAGCGCTTATTAATGATTTACTGGCGAGTAGCTAGTTTATTAGCTATTAGTATGTACTTGATGATTGGTGGTTTCGGAGTTAGTTTCATCTCCGCTCTAATGGCGCAGGTTCTCATTCCTATGGCGCTATGGTTTTGGGTAGACATCAATGATGAAATTGACTATTATCCCAATAGTCCATTAAAACTGATTTTTACTTCTTGGCGTTGGGCAACAACGGTTTATTGTAGTTTAGGCGCAATAGCTCTTTTACCTTTTCTGGGGTGCGCTTTTTCAGGAACTGCTCTCCAAACTCCTTACTGTAGCGTTTGGTTAGAAGCACCATTACTATTTAAAGACTATTTTCACCATAATAGCAAACCTGCTTTTCTCGGATTTTTGGGGATAGTTACTTTAGCAATTTACGTAGTTTATTTAAGTTATTTTGTCGCGGTTAAACTTGGCAAATATGGACGTTCATCTGCACATTAAGCAAAATTATCCGCGGCCATCATTTTCTATCTGCGATTAATTCTTTCCTGCTGTACCTCACTTAGATAGAAATCGCTATAATCCCGACCAAATTATCCCAAATAATAAATCATCTTAATCAAACTAATCACAAAAATCATAGTCTCGACTGCATGAATAACTCTATTAGTAAAAGACTGGAACAATATACCGTTAAAAAATCCCAAGAAGTTCTCATTATTAATGTAGAAATTGATGGTGAACCAGATCAAATTGCTGTGTTTAAAGGCTTTTCTAGTTCTTTGATGCGTCCAACTGCTTATGATCCAGATGTCCCGGTGTTACCAGATACGGCTACAATTATCACAATTGACCGCATAGCAAGTCCCTATAATCCTGACTCACCCCATTATCTTCAACAAGATATTTCTTGGGAAGATATGCAGGTTTTATTATCAAAAATGGGAATTTAGATGAAGAGTGGGTAAGATTTTTTTGAATTTTGAATTGTTAATTTTAAATTGTCACTATGTCCAGTTCTGGATACACTTTACCTGTTTTTGCTTGTGCTGCTGCTGTTGCGGCTTTGCATTGGTTACGCCATCATCAATCTTTGCAGATTACTACTATAGACTTAATTGAACCTGCTGAAATTGCTGAAATACCCATTGAACAAGTGGCGGGAATATCGGAAAATCAGGCTTTGGCGATTACTCGCAGTGATCCTGGTGATAATCTAGATTTAACGAAGAATACACCAATTTGGGCTGTGGTGGCATGGTATGAGGGAGATGGAGAAACGGTAATTATTGAGGGTGGTGAGGGAATTGGGAAGCAACTTAATGGTGAGGGGAAAGCGGCAATTTATGGTTATGCTCAGAGATTATTAACGGAAAATTTGCAGCGATTATTAGCACCGACGGAAAAAATTAAGGTAACAATTATTTTACCAGAAGGGCGATCGCTCGCAATTCGGACTTCTAACTCTGCTTTCGGAGTTGTCGAAGGACTATCCTTGCTAGGAACAACAGGGATTTCTCAACCTTTAAGTACACCAGATCAATTAGCAGTTTTCCGCGCTGATTTAGCAGCAAAAGCCAGTCAATTTCCCACTTTAGTCTTTTGTATTGGCGAAAATGGCTTAGATCTAGCCCAAAAACTCGGTATCAACCCCGCACAAATGGTAAAAACGGCCAACTGGTTGGGACCGATGTTAGTCGCGGCTGATGTTTTAGGTGTAAAAGAAATTTTATTATTTGGTTATCACGGTAAATTGATGAAACTAGCGGGGGGAATCTTTCACACTCATCATCATTTAGCTGATGGTCGGCGGGAAATTTTCACAGCCCATTGTGCCATGCTAGGATTAGGGTCTTTAGATATTCAAACCATTTTTCATAGTCCTACAGCAGAAGCCGCATTAAAACATCTGAGAAGTCTAGATAGTAATACCGGGAGTAATTGGGTAAATCAGGTTTATAACTCCATTGCGGAAACAATTGATACCCGTACCCAAGCATATATGGATAGCCACAATGAACAAGGTAAAACCACTATAGCTTGTGGTTCTGTGCTTTTCGACCGCGATCGCCAAATCTTGGTGAAAAGCAAAACTGGTTGTATGTTACTGGCAAAATTGTGCTAACTTAATATAAATTATCGTAAGTAAGTAGGTTAGCATTGAAAATCGTCGTTATGGCAAGGCAAGAGGCAATCATGCAAGAGTGAAGAGGGTTTGGGCGATTTTACTTTTCTTTACACAGATTGGTTTTATTGTGTTCACCTACTTATCACAAATAAATATTTTTAACTATGATTTGCATGATTAATTTTAACTATGATTAATTTGATTTAGATGATTAATTAATCTGCTATCACCATTAATCACAAAAATCACGGTCCAGACTTCTTATCCCTAACAACACACCCTCCATAGCATGAACACAGCGGTGACTCTACCAACCGAAACAATACCCCAAACACAGGAAAATTTTGGGAATCTTAAAGGTCAAATAATTGTCATTTTAGACTTTGGCTCTCAATATTCTGAATTAATTGCCCGTCGTATCCGCGAAACACAAGTATATTCAGAAGTTATTTCCTATCGCACCACAGCAGAACAGTTAGAAAAAATCAACCCCAAAGGGATCATCCTTTCCGGTGGTCCAAATTCCGTATATAGCGACTACGCCCCCCATTGTGACCCAGAAATCTGGAAATTGGGAATACCCATTCTTGGTGTTTGCTATGGAATGCAACTTATGGTTAATCAACTGGGTGGAGAAGTAATCACAGCCGAACGGGGTGAATACGGTAAAGCATCTTTATATATAGATGATCCTACAGACTTATTAACTAATGTCGAAGAGGGTACAACCATGTGGATGAGTCATGGAGATTCAGTCATAACCATGCCTCCCGGCTTTGAGTTACTGGCACATACTAAGAATACTCCTTGTGCAGCGATCGCTCACCATAACAAAAAACTCTATGGAGTCCAATTTCACCCCGAAGTCGTCCATTCTCAAGGTGGTATAGCCTTAATTCGCAACTTTGTTTACCATATCTGTGACTGTGAACCAACTTGGACAACAGCCGCTTTTGTCGAAGAATCAATTCAGGAAATTCGCGCCAAGGTAGGAGAAAAACGAGTATTGTTAGCCTTATCTGGCGGGGTAGATTCTTCTACCCTGGCTTTTCTCCTGTATAAAGCCATTGGTGAGCAGCTAACCTGTGTATTTATTGATCAGGGTTTTATGCGAAAATTAGAACCCGAAAGGTTAGTGAAGTTATTTAAAGAACAATTTCATATTCCCGTAGAATATGTCAATGCCCGCGAACGATTTATCTCTGCTATCGCTGGAGTAACAGATCCCGAAGAAAAGCGTCGCCGCATTGGACATGAGTTTATCAGTGTTTTTGAGGAAACATCAAAAAATCTTGGTCATTTTGATTACTTGGCTCAAGGCACACTTTATCCAGATGTAATAGAATCTGCTGATACTAATGTTGATCCAAAAAGTGGTGAACGGGTAGCAGTGAAAATTAAAAGTCATCACAATGTAGGTGGTTTACCAAAAGACTTGAGGTTTAAACTCGTAGAACCACTGCGGAAACTATTTAAAGATGAAGTCCGCAAAGTTGGGCGTTCTGTTGGGTTACCAGAAGAAATTGTCCAACGTCAACCATTCCCCGGACCCGGTTTAGCCATTCGCATTTTAGGTGAAGTTACTTCCGAGCGCTTGAATATTTTGCGAGATGCTGATTTAATTGTTCGTCAAGAAATTAATCAACGCGGTTTATATAATGAGGTTTGGCAAGCTTTTGCGGTTCTATTACCCATTCGCAGCGTTGGTGTTATGGGTGACAAGCGCACCTATGCCTATCCCATTGTTTTACGGATTGTCACCAGCGAAGATGGTATGACGGCAGATTGGGCGCGGATTCCCTACGATGTGCTAGAAGCAATTTCTACCCGCATCGTGAATGAAGTCAAAGGTGTTAACCGTGTGGTTTATGACATTACCTCCAAACCACCTGGAACTATTGAGTGGGAATAGGGAATTGGTCATTGGTCATTGGTCATTGGTCATTGGGAAGAATGTTTAACCCATTACCCATTACCCATTACCTATTAACTTAGGTCTAAAATTAAGAAGTATTACGTTTAGTTGAGAATATTATGGCTGCGAAAGTAGAAATTTACACTTGGACTACTTGCCCGTTTTGTATGCGTGCTAAAAGTCTACTTAAAAGTAAAAGTGTTGATTTTATCGAATACAACATTGATGGAGACGAAATAGCAAGAAATAAAATGTCAGAAAGAGCCAATGGAAAACGCTCCTTACCACAAATTTTTATTAATGATGTTCACATTGGTGGTTGTGACGATATTCACGCTTTAGAACGCCAAGGTAAGTTAGATGAGATGCTAGGTTCGTAACAATTCCTCACTCAGGCGCATTAATCCCACACTCCTAAGAGTGAGATGTGGGACTTCTGCTGTTTGTGTTAAATCATATTGTGGATCAGATCCCCGACTTCTAAAATTAATTTAATCGTGTCTGAGAAAAAGGTAGCAAAGAAGTCGGGGATTTTTAAGAGGATATTTAATAAAACTCGTAGATAAAAGAGGTATAAAGAGTGAAACTAGCTTTTATTATTGATCCCATCCATCGGCTTGATCCATGTCATGATACTAGTGTTGCTTTGATGGAAGCAGGGCAAATTCTAGGACACGAAATTTGGATAACGCAAGCAAATTTGCTAAGTGTTATTGATGGTAAAGCTTGGGCTGTCTTGCAGCAGGTAGAACTTGTTCCTGTCGAGTTACTAGAGGGGCGTTGGTTAGCTGTTAATCCTTGGTTTAAATTAAACCCTAGTGTCTTTACTCCTTTAGAAACGATGGATGCCGTATTTATGCGGACAGATCCACCTGTCAATGATGCTTATCTTTATGCTACTTATATTCTGGATTATATTGACCAAAACAAAACTTTAGTGCTAAATAATCCGGCGGGAATTCGTGATGCTAATGAGAAAATGTATGCTCTCCAGTTTAGGGAATGTATTCCCGAAACGATTGTCAGCGCTAATAAACAGGTAATTCGCCAGTTTGTGGAAGCCAAAGAAGCAACAATTCTCAAACCACTGGGAAATAAAGCTGGAGAGGGAATTTTATTTTTACAATCAGGCGATCGCAATTTTAATTCCATTGTTGAACTTAGCACCCTCCAAGGTCAAGTTCCTGTTATGGTACAAAATTATTTACCCCAAGCCAAGGAGGGAGATAAACGGATTATCTTACTCAATGGTGAACCCATAGGGGCGCTAAATCGCCTTTCTAGTGGTAGTGATTTTCGGAATAACATGGCAACAGGTGGCACAGTTGCTCAAACCACCATTACCCCAAGAGAACAGGAAATTTGCAGCCATTTAGCCGCAAAACTCCGGCAAGATGGCTTAATTTTCGTGGGTATTGACGTAATTGGTGGCTACCTAACGGAAGTCAATGTCACAAGTCCCACAGGCATCCGGGAAATTGACCGTCTTGATGGTACTCACCTTGCTCATCAGGTGATTCGATGGGTAGAAGCTAATAAATAGGCAGGGGAGTTGGGGGCTGTCTCTTATACA
>NZ_JADEWA010000300.1:0-6689 GCF_015207865.1 Dolichospermum sp. LEGE 00246 | reverse complement strand
GAATAAATAGGAGTTTTTAATGTATTTTAAAAATTACAACTTTTTGATGTATAAAAGTTGGTGCGCTACGCTGCACTAACGCACCCTACATCTGTATTATCTAATTCATCCCAAATACAGAACCAACTGTAGACTTAATCGAGTTTCCGGCATCCTTTAAAGCTTGAGTAAAGGGTTGCTTGTTTTGTAAAAAGACCCTCGCACAATTACGTCCTGGCATCCCGGAAATTGAACCGCCGGGATGTGTTCCTGCGCCTGTTAAAAAGAGATTATCAATGGGAGTTTTATAATTAGCTAATTCGGGTAAAGGTCGGAAAAAGATCATTTGATCCATTGTCATATCAATATGATAATAATTTCCTTTATATGCTCCTAATCTTTCTCCTAATTCCGCTGGACTTTCAACTCTTCTAGCGATAGTTGCTTTTTTCACATTGGGGGCATAAGTTGCTAATTTGTCAATTACTCTATCTGCAACTTGATTTTTCAATTCATCAGTCCAACCTGTTCCTTTTAAACCTGTACCGTTTGCATTAGCAATTTGATAGGGTGCAAAAAATTCAATCCATAAAGTATGTTTTCCAGGTGGCGCTAAACTGGGGTCAAGGGCGCTAGGCATGACGAGATACATGGAGGGGTCAGAATCGGGAATTTCGCCTAATGTACATTTACTATGAGCCTGTTCAACATGATTCATAGAATCAGCAATGAGAATTGAACCAATGAGATATTCATCTTTATGATCATGATGAGAAAAATGCAAGGGTTCATCTAATGCTAAATCTATTTTGAGGATAGTTTCATTGTTGTTGATAATGCGGCGTTCTAATCTTTCCCATAAATCAGGATCAACGGCATCAATATCATTTTTTTCTGTCATTTGTAAGAATAATCTTTGGGCATCAATGTTAGAAATTACGCCATGTTTTGCTCGATATTCTTTACCACCTGCCACCCGCACACCCTCGGCTTTAGCATCATTAATTAAAATCTTTTCTACGTGCTGGTCTGTGAGAATTACCCCACCTTTGCTATTAACTAATTTCACCAATGCTTGCACCAATGCACCTGTACCGCCGCGAGGTCTAGCCATACCAGGATTATGACGCATTGCCATCATCATCACCCCAATTGCGAGATTTTTTTGAGAAGGTGGCGCACCTAATTCAGAAGAGAGTCTAGCTAGGGGTGCTTTGAGAAATTCTTCATCAAACCATTCATTGAGAATATCCTCGGCACTATTAAGCATTGTTCGCACAAAATCAAAGCTTTTGGCGGGAGAACCCACTACAGAAAATAAATCTTTAACCTGTTGAAAATTGTAGTTACCAAAAATATCTATAATTGATTTGGGTGGAGCATTAAACATGGGTGTCATGGCGTTAATTGCCCGTTGCCAATAATCTGTAAATTCGGCATATTTTTTAGCATCTCTTTCATTGTAACGAGCTATTTCCGCACAGGTTTTTTCTAATGATTTATGGGCTAAGAAATATTTACCGTCGGGGTGAGGGCAAAATACAACTGGGTCACAATCTAGATATTCTAAGCCATATTTTGTTAGTTCTAATTCTTCGACAACTGGACCTAAATGAATAAATTCATGGTCAATGGCACACAAGTTAAATTTAAAACCCGGTGCTTTGTCTGGAATACATTCTTCTGTTGTGGCTGCACCACCGGGAACAGGACGTTTTTCTAGTAGAAGGACGCTATAACCTGCTTTGAGTAAATAAGCTGCACAAACTAAACCGTTGTGTCCAGCGCCGATGATGATAACGTCGTATTCTTGCATATCTCTTATGATATAAAAACCTGGCTTTTTTATATTATTATATTTAGAGAATGCAAGCAAGTATGGCTCTACCGTTTCCTTTATGTAAAACAACATTTATTGGTTGGGTTAAGGAACGTTCACGTCCGCGGAGCGTGGCGTTAGCCATAGTCTGGCGAAGCCATAACCCAACACCCCTGACCATCTTTCTTCTAATGTTGGGTTATGCCTTCGGCTCCCGTAAGGGATACACTTCGTTCAACCCAACCTACAAAAATTAAATTAATATTCTTTTCCATAAGGGTAGTAGTAGAACCGCAAGTATTAAAAAAATAGATGATAAACCCAGAACCCCGACTTTTTATATATAATCAGAATTTATTTACAAGATAAAAAAAGAAGTCGGGGATCTTAATTGACTAAATTAAACTTTCACTGGTTCTAAATTTGCAGATTTTGGTTGACGAATATTCTGAATTTCTAAATTTATTGGACGATTTGGACCTGTGACTAAACCGCGTCTTTGTGGTTTGATTTCGTGAGTATCAATTAATTTCATTGACCATGTTTTCATGACTTTAGCTAATATTAATTTCATTTCCATTTGGGCAAACGCTAAACCTATACAACGTCTTGCACCACCACCAAAAGGTAGAAATTCATAAGGAGAAAATTGTTTTTCTAAAAAGCGTTCTGGGTGAAATTTCTCATGTTCAGGATAAATATCTTCGCGGTGATGAGTTAAATAAATTGAACCTATGACAACTGTACCTGGTTCAAGTTGATAACCACAGAGAGAAATAGGGGTTTTTACTTTTCTGGGAAAAGTTAGCATTCCTACGGGATAAATCCTTAATGTTTCATTACAAACCGCAGTTAAATATGGCAATTTAAAGACAGTATTAGAATCATAATCTTCTCCTAAACTATCCAATTCTGCTAATAGTTTTTCTCGTACTTCTGGGAGTTTATGAATCCAGTAAAAAGCCCAAGAAACAGCTGTAGCTGTAGTTTCATGACCTGCGAATAGTAAAGTTATTAATTCATCTCGTAATTCTTCATCAGTCATGGCTTCACCCTGTTCATCTCTGGCGATCATCAGTAAAGTAAGAATATCTGTGCGGTGAGGATCAAAATTTTCTCTTCTTTCTCGAATTTCCTGATAAATGAGTTGGTCAGCTTGTTCCTGTTTCTTCATTTGTTGTTTCCAAATTTCCGAAATACCAATCATATTTTTCAAGTTGGGAAAGTAGAGAAAAGCCACTCTCCAAGGACTACTAGTTTGTTCAACAATTTCACAAAGTAACTGTTTAAGTTTTTGAGGACGTTCTCCTTCATAAATGCCAAAAACAGCTTCCATCATCACCTGAAGAGTAATCTCTTGAGAAATATTCCTGATATTAAAAGGTTGATTTTTTGGTTGTTTATTGATAGTTTTTGTGGTAATATTTTCAATTAATTCGGCATAATTTCGCATTCTTTCCCCATGAAAAGGTGGCATAATTAATTGACGTTGACGTTGATGCTCTTTACCACTAAGACTAATGACAGAATTTTTGCCCAGTAAATATTCAAAAATACTATTCAATTCTCCTGGTGCTTCCAATTCTTTTTGATCATTACTGAGTATTTGCTGAATAGCTTCAGGAGAATGAACAAATAGAATTGGTGGTAAATTACTTTGCAATTTTAGAGTAAACAAATCACCATATTTTTTAGCACATTCCACCATATAAGGCATAGGTCTGAATATCCAGTTTAAAACTTGAATAGTAGATGATGCTTTGGGTCTTGGTATTATTTGCATAATTTTCTCCCGTTTTGATCACACAATTAATTATAGAATAACTTAACTTCAACTATAAACCCTTTTGGGGTCAGGGGAACTTGGCAAGAGGCAAAAACATAAAAAATCATCAACTTATTTTCAACTTCCAGTTGATCAAAACTGGGTGATGACGACCTTTAAGTACCATTTTAATAGGCGGTTAATTCTTCGGTATCATAAGTGATAATTCTTCAGAATCCGTCGAAATTACTGACGATAACTATCTTCTTCCCTTCGTGGTTCATTTAACCTAAATTAAAAATAAGACCCCTCCCCGCTCTTCGAGAAGGGAATCAGAGGTTTTTTTATGTGTCCTGCTGTACGCAGTTCATGATGGCTACTTATGGTGATGTTGCAAAAATACAATTAACTATTAGATCCTCAAAGATGTAAGATTTTGGTTACATTAAACCAGAAACTCAAGTTTTTTCCGATTTTATTAAGGTACTTATTAGCATGACAGTAATTACGACAAAGGCAGCTTCCGCAGTTCCAAATTTTTGTGAAGGGATACAATATTTTGGGGAAGCATTGCCAGATTTTGAAACTTATGGGGCAACTCCCGTGATAGAATCGGGCAGGAATGCGATCGCCTCCCCCACAGATGCAAATGCAGTATATCAAACCCTACTCGCCGCTGATGCCCTGCGCTACCTAACCCTACAAGTCACTGGTAGTAAGGCTTCTGGACATCCCGGCGGTTTTGCCAGCCAAGCGGAAGCTTATGCAGCTTTGGTCATGCTGGGACATAAAAACATTATCACGGAAGTGGGACATCACGCCCCCGGTTTCTATAGTGCCATGTTCCTAGACCGGTCTTTGGAAGACATGGGCATTTCTACAGTACAACAATTGCGCGATCGCTTTCGAGAAAAGCATGGATTATTAGGACACCTTTCCGGCTACATTCCCGGTATTCTCGCACCGGCGGGACCCCTGGGACAAGGACAACATTTTGCCATGTCTGCTGCCCTGTTGCACCGTGACAAACTCTTCCCCTTCACAGTGGGAGACGGGGGACTGGGTGAACCCTATATCATGAGTTCAATGGCACATTTCAACACCGCTTACCCCACCGTCACCAACTTTTTACCCGTGTTGGTGTGGAACGGTTACAGCCAAGAACACCACAGCATGGTATCTTTGAAAACCAACGCAGAGATGATCGCCTATTGGCAAGGTAACGGTTTTGCCGAAGTTGTATTAGTCAATGCCAAAGATTTTGACGACCAAAATCAAGCCGGTGAATACGTTGATAGTACCGCATTTTCCTTTGAGAACCGCCTAGAATTTACCAAAGCCGTATTAGTAGGTATGGATAAAGCTGCCCGTTCAGCACTTGGCGGAAAATTGACCGTATTTATTATCAAACAACTCAAAGGGGCAGGGGTTCACGCCTTGGGGGCAAAATCACACAACCTCTATCCTAAAGATACATTAGACGCGCCCCATATTGTCACCGCTTTACAAAAACGGGCATTATCAGCCGCAGCATGGCAAATTGTGCGGACAAATGCCGAACGGGCGGGAGGTGGTCCGGCGGCGAAAACTGTGGTGACAGAATTTGAATTACCCTTAGCAGATTTAGGGGAATTACCATTAGAAGAATATAAGGTTGGGGCAGTTCCCCAAGTGGCGACAACGGCAATGGGTAGGTTAGTGGGAATAGTCGGAAATAAGGATAAAAATTTCCTCGTAACTAACGCTGACGGTAACGAAGCATCAGGAATTGCTAACATTAACCAAGCTTTAAAAATCAATCACCCCACCACCGATGATTTATATAATCAAGCCCCAGGAGGTCAAGTTTACGAACCTTTGAGCGAAGATGCTTGTGCAGGATTAGCCGCTGGTTTATCCTTAATGGGGGCGAGAACTTTGTGGTGTTCTTACGAATCTTTTGCCATCAATGGTTTACCAATTTGGCAAACAGTAACCCAAGCAATGGCAGAATTACGCCGTCAAACTCCCTCGACAATTACATTATTTACAGCCGGGGCTTTAGAACAAGGACGCAACGGTTGGACTCACCAAAGACCAGAAATTGAAGCTTATTTTGCTTCTTTGATGAGAACTGGAAATGTCTTCCCATTATTTCCCCCAGATGCTAACAGTATTCAAGTCTGTTATAACTGGGCTTTGCAAACAAAAAATAAGGGCATTGTCATTACTGCTAGTAAGTCTCCTTTGCCAATTCGTAGCACCTTTGCCCAAACTGAAAAAGGCTTAATTGATGGTGCGGTGTTATTACATGAAGTGGCTGGTGGGAAGACAGTTGTATTTGCTGTAATTGGCGATTTGACTTTAATTCCTGTGTTTGAAGCGGCGGCTTTTTTAGAAACTGAAGGTATTGGGGTGAAGATTGTTTCTATTATCAATCCTCGTCGTTTATATCGTCCTCATGATACAGCTTGGGATACTTGTTCTGAACCAGATAACGGTTTTTTAAGTGATGCCGATTTTGAGCAATTGTTTGGTGGAGATGCCTTAATTGGTGTGACAGGTGGCGCTGCGGCGATGTTAGAACCGATCATGTTACGCAGTAATTCAAAGCGTGATTCTTTTGCCTGGAAGCGTGGGGAAACTACGGCTAGTGCGGGTGAGTTGATGGCTTTTAATGGTTTGACTGCGGAAGCTTTGACTAAGCGGGCTATTGAGTTGGTGCATTAATTAGAACGCAGATGTACGCAGATTAACGCGGATGATTTGGCGTTGGGTTGCGTACATTTGCTGATTTTTTTATTGGAGGGAACGCAGATGAACGCAGATGAACGCAGATTGGATTTGAATGGGGTTACGGAAAAGATTATTGGGTGTGCTTTTAAGGTGGGTAATACTTTGGGGGTTGGTTTTTTGGAGCAGGTTTATGAAAATGCTCTGGTGCATGAGTTACGAAAAACTGGTTTGTTGGTTGAGCAGCAAAAAATGCTGGAAGTTTGGTATGACGGTATAGTTGTGGGTAATTATAGGGCTGATTTGTTGGTAGAAAATACTATTATTGTAGAGTTAAAGGCAGTAACAACACTGGATAGTAAGCATTTTGCCCAATGTATGAATTATCTTAAAACAACTGGACTTACTCTATGT
>NZ_JADEWA010000299.1:0-6753 GCF_015207865.1 Dolichospermum sp. LEGE 00246 | reverse complement strand
GGGTTAGGGAGGGGTAAAATATTTGATACACCAACCATAACTTTTCAAACACCCCCTTACGGGACAGCAGGAATAGATAGTTTCTGTCTGTGTAGCTGCGAATTATATTCGCCAATACAAGTAGAAAATCAACAATTATCAATTTAATAACCATTTTCTACAAGTTATCTAACGCATTTTCAGCAGCAGCTTTTTCTGCATCTTTTTTATTGCGCCCTTGTCCTTTTCCCCGCCATATTTCTTTCCCATTCACTACTTCAAAGATATCACACTCAAATATTGGTGTATGAGATTGTCCACCTATTTGTCTTGTAACATATTTGGGTGGAGTTGTGTTACCACTACTTTGTACCCACTCCTGAAAGCGGTTTTTTGAGTCTACATTAGAGCGAGATACAACAATATTCTCAGGTACAGAGGCAAAAAGTTTTTCTACAATAGGGCGAAGTAATGCAATATTGCAATTTTTATCTAGATAATAAGCACCAATAACTGCTTCAAAGGTACTACTTAATAAGTTAGGATTATTATATCCTCCATCAAGAATTGCACCTTGTCCTAAACGGATTCTCAAGTCTAGACCTACTTCAATCGCAAATTTTGCTAATTGTTTTTCATCTACTAATGCAGAACGACGACGAGTTAATTCATCTTCTCCTTTTTCTGGATGAAGTTGATAGAGATATTCACCGCTTAAGAAATTGAGAATAGCATCACCAAGAAATTCTAAACGCTCGTTGTGTTCACCTTCTCCTGGGTGTTCGTTGACATAAGAACGGTGAGTTAGTGCTTGATTCAGTAATGTTTTATCTTGGAAAATTAAAATATCGTGCATTTTATGTTCCTCTTATTAAGTTTCTCTAAATTGCAGTTGATTAATTTCAGATTCCAGATTTCTCAACCAAGTTGGGGATCTAACAAACTCGTATATATTGCGATTAGAGACTTCCAAATAAAAGAATATCCTCAAATTTCTTGTGGTGCAATCCGAAAATAATAATAAGTAGTGAGACAGAATTAATTACACAATGTCATTGCGTAAGCGTGGCGTTAGCCATATGGAACGAAGTGAAATGAAGCAATTCCAAGGGTTGTGATTGCTTCCCTTCCCTCGCAAACCCACAAGAGGAACGCGGTAGCGTTGGAGGCTTCGCGTCTTCAGACCGAAGGGGAAAACGCACACAGGCGAATTAATTGCCTTCAATATTCGTGATACAATTAGATTGTCACTAAAGACGTAAAAAGCTACCGGGGGACTCTCGGAAAGTTACGCTTGTCAGATATGATTTCGCCCGTCAGGGCAAACGAAATCAGGGCAAGAACCCAAATATTTAAGGAGATATGCCTGAAACTGGGATAACTGAGGGATATAGACTGAAACTCTCTATAGAGTCTCCGCGTCTTTAGACCGGAGAGTGTCAAAGTAAAAGGTCTACTTAATCCAAGCTGGATGGGACAATAGAGAAGACATGGCTCGTACCCCGCGCAGTTGGTTAGAGAGCGGTAGATGACCCCTAGGAGCGCTTAAATCCCAGGTGAACCCGTTGGGATATCTTGTCCAGTTGTTACCATTCTTCCAGTTAATTTTTGGCCATAAGTTGACCCAATTTTTACTTAAACCTAACCAAATTTCGCGCTGGACAGAGAAGCCAAATTTACCTTCTGAGTGAACTACCCAGAGTTGATTGATAGTGCGTAAGTCTTGAATTGGTAAACCTTCTACCTCGGTAAAGTATAGCCATTTTCTTTGTACTGCTTGGGGACTTGCCGCTTCACACATTTTTTGAATTGTCAAGAGATCAGCCGCTTGAAAATCTTGATTGGCAAGTAACTTTTGCAAAGAATTGTAACTGATCCCACAGTCCGATTTTAGAGGTACAATTCCTTCAGGAAAGTTAGTTTGTAGAAATTCTTGATCTGTCGGTGCATTAGTATTATAGATGACTTGGTAGACTTTACCATCAATCCAAGTTGCTGGGGTATCACGACGTTTCAGCAAAAATTCCTTCAACACATCTAACCCATCATTACCCAAGTCAGCTAACTGCGGGATGATTTGTTGTTGGACTTTTTCGGACCCAGCGATTAACTTTTGGCGGAGGGAGTCGAGATCATTTGTAGTGCCTGATACAATCATTGGGTCTGTCATGCCGTTACTCGTGTTAGCGTGAGCGTGAATAAACTATCTATTGCTATCGGTTATTCTACAAAATGAAGGACGAATAGCGAAGTGAATTTGCAAAGTCTTTGAGTGTGTGTCTGAAAAAATTACTCCCAGTGGACTGTGCAAATCCTAACTAACAATACTTTATCAGGTAAGGGGTCATAGAATCCAGGGGTTACTGTAATGATCTTAGGGCGCAAGACCTGGATCTTAGGGCGCAGGCACTGCGCCCCTACGAACTTGTGAATTTCTTCTATTTGGAATGTGTGAATTATGTACGAAAAGATTACTCCTCCCACTATCGGCGCGAAAATTACGTTCAAAAATGGTGAACCGGTTGTTCCTGAAAATCCAATTATTCCTTTTATTCGCGGTGATGGTACGGGTATAGATATTTGGCCGGCGACGGAAAAGGTGCTTGATGCGGCGATCGCTAAGGCATACAAGGGCAAAAGAAAAATTAGCTGGTTTAGGGTTTATGCTGGTGATGAAGCCTGTGATCTCTATGGTACATACCAGTATTTGCCCCAGGATACATTGACGGCGATTAAAGAATATGGCATAGCTATTAAGGGTCCTTTGACTACTCCTGTCGGTGGGGGGATTCGGTCTTTAAATGTGGCATTACGCCAAATCTTTGATCTTTATACTTGCGTGCGTCCTTGTCGTTATTACGCTGGGACACCTTCTCCCCACAAAACTCCTGAAAAACTGGATGTGATTGTTTATCGGGAAAATACGGAAGATATTTATTTGGGGATTGAGTGGAAGCAAGGTAGTGAAATCGGCGATCGCCTGATAAAATTCTTGAATGAGGAATTGATACCTGCTACCCCAGAACATGGTAAAAAGCAAATTCCCCTCGACGCTGGTATTGGTATCAAACCCATCAGCAAAACCGGTTCTCAGCGTTTAGTTAGACGTGCCATTAAACACGCCTTGTTATTGCCCAAAAATAAGCAACAAGTCACCTTGGTGCATAAAGGCAATATCATGAAATACACAGAAGGCGCTTTCCGGGATTGGGGTTATGAATTAGCAACCAGCGAATTCCGTCAAGAGTGCGTGACAGAACGGGAATCTTGGATTTTGGGTAATAAGGAGAAAAACCCCAATATTTCCTTAGAAGAAAATGCCCATGAAATTGATCCTGGTTTTGATTCTCTGACTCCAGAGAAAAAAGCCCAAATTGTCAAGGAAGTTGAAACAGTTCTGAATACAATTTGGGACAGTCACGGAAACGGCAAATGGAAAGAGAAAATCATGGTCAATGATCGCATTGCTGATAGTATCTTTCAACAAATCCAAACTCGACCAGATGAGTATTCTATTCTGGCGACAATGAACCTCAACGGTGATTATTTATCCGATGCTGCTGCTGCTATTGTTGGCGGTTTAGGCATGGGTCCAGGGGCAAATATTGGCGACTCCTGCGCGATTTTTGAAGCTACTCATGGGACAGCACCAAAGCACGCTGGGTTAGACAGAATTAACCCCGGTTCGGTGATTCTTTCCGGTGTGATGATGCTGGAATATATGGGTTGGCAAGAAGCCGCAGATTTAATTAAAAAAGGATTAGGTGATGCGATCGTCAATGGTCAAGTTACTTATGACTTAGCGCGGTTAATGGAACCACCTGTACAACCATTAAAGTGTTCTGAATTTGCAGACGCAATCATCAAACATTTCGGTTAATTTCTACTATTCTCAAATTAAGACAAATTAAGATCCCCGACTTCTTTAAGAAGTCGGGGATCTAAGCATGACATAATTGAAATGATTACTGTATCAAATGTTTTACCCCTCCCTAACCCTCCCCTCATAAAGGGGAGGGTTAGGGAGTGTCAATCACCTCCTGTATTTTTGCTGCCCGCTCTTAAACGGGCTAAACTATCAATAGCATCACCTAAAGCTGTAGTAAGACTTTTTCGAGTTTGAGCGTGATTTTCTTGCTCAAGTTTCAAAGCTTGTAATAGACAATCACGTTCCTGTATGACTTCTAACAATTGAGTTTGTAACTCTTCTATAGAATTAAACTGGGAAATTTCTTGCTGAATAGCTGTAGTCATATCAGTTCCGGTTTCCCCATTAACACCCGAAAATTTTTGGACTTCAGCCTTTATAGACACCATAGCTTCTTGGTGCATTTTTGCATCTACGCGCCGTTGCTCTGCCTCGGTATTATAAAGTTGTCGCCATTTTTGCGAACTTTCCCAAGCTTCATCTCGTTCCCGCTGAAATTTCGTCATCTGTTGTGTGAGAGACTGAATTTCGGTTAACCATTTTTGTGTGAGATCTTGAGTCATAGAAGTTTTTTGTAGTAGAGATAGGTTTAACCTTCTTGATAGAACCAATAGAGTAGTAGACTAGAAAAAAATTATCAATGTTGATTGTCACCGAATAACTCAATCTAGTCAGAGCTTAAATATGTTGAGAGATAAATTTGCAAACAACTTGGGAATTAGTCAAGCTCGTAAAAAACAAGTATACCTGGATATATGTAGGGTTTGCTGATAGCGTAGCGCGGCGTAAGCCATAAAAGTTATCTGTGAGGGTAGGGAACTCTTAACTGGGTACAGGGAACAGTTTCAGCCTGGATAGCCTCAATTTCCCATAAGTAGGTTAGCGTTGAAAATTGTCGTTATGGCAAGGCAAAAGGCAAGAGGCAAGAGTGAAGAAGTTTTCAGCGATTTTGCATTTCTTTACACAGTTTGGTTTTATTGTGTCCACCTACATATCCGATCAGGAAAAATGCAACTGTTTTGAGACACCATTAGCTAAAAACTTGCACTTTTTTGTGATAAAAATATGCAAAATCCTTATTGGTAAACGGTTCTAGCTTTATTCAGGCAGCCCTAAATATGAAAAAATTTGAGTTAAGAAAATGAGATAATAAGAAAGTTGATTACTCAGTCAGTGGAAATAATTAATAATGCCTAATTCTTCTGAACCATTTGTAATTACACCTGATGGTTATGCACCTCGATTAAAGCGTCTACGTCAATTTAGTGGACTATTAGATAATATAATTACTATTCCCGGAACACAAATAGGAGTTGGGTTAGATCCAATTATTGGATTACTACCCATAGGTGGTGATGCTTTAGGGTTAATATTTTCATTTTATATTATCATGGAAGCCGCACAATTAGGCGTACCCGTAGCCACATTAGGACGGATGGTAATGAATGTGATTGTAGATTCCTTGGTTGGGGCTATTCCCATGTTAGGAGATTTGTTTGATTTTGCTTGGAGAGCGAATAATTACAATATCATTTTATTGGAAGCAGCTTTAAAATCTCCGCATCAAAATCAAAAAGCAGATAATTCATTTATCCTCATTTTTAGTATTGGCTTATTTCTACTGGCTATTGTTTTAATATCCATACCCGTGATATTAATAAGAATATTATGGCAAGTTTTTACTGGTAGTTAAATGACTTATCTATAAAATTATGAAAGATTGGTGGCAAGATAATTTTCCTCAAGGGCGGCAAAATCTGATTATTAATGATTCTCAAGGTTATCCAATTCAAATAGCCTATGGTGAAAAAGGTAACGGGAGACCGCTGATTTTATTACATGGTTTAGGCAGTTGGAGTTATAATTGGCGGCATAGTATTGAACCATTATCTCGACATTTTCGAGTAATTTGTTGTGATTTTAAATGTTTTGGTTTTTCAGAAAAGCCCGTATCTCGTCGAGAAGAAACAGGACATCAAATTATTGAATTAAAACGTATTATTCAAGCTTTATGTGATGAATCACCGATAATTGTCGCCGAATCTATAGGGGCATTAATTTCTCTGGGATTAGCTGGTAAAAGTCCTGATTTAATCGGACGGTTAGTAGTAATTAACGCTCCTATTTTTACAGAAACTTTACCTCATTGGTCTATGGGTTTACTGGCACAAACACCAATAGAAATTATTCATGCAATTGATGATTTACGTCTTGCATATTGGTTTGCACCTTTAGTCAGAGAAGTGATGGGAGCAGAAAGACGCAAGGTATTATATAATCCTTCATTATTAACAGAAGAAGATATTTATTGGATTACTTACCCATTCATTGAAATTCCGGGGACTTTGGTAAAAGTGGCTGAAGAGTTACAAATTGCTGCTCAAGAAATTGAGAATTTGCGAAAAAATCAGCCAAGTATGCTGAAGAATATTCAAAATAATCTCAAAAATATTGAATGTCCAACTTTGGTTTTATGGGGTGATCAAGATAGTTGGTTTCCTGTTAGTCATGGAGAAAAATTACATCAACATTTGCCTAATTCTCGCTTACAAATTTTGCAAAACTGTTATCATGATGCGTCAACTGGTTCTGCTGATGTGGTGAATGCAGCAATTTTGGAGTTTTTAAAAGAAACCGATTTCTGTTGAATTTTGAAAATTGACTAATGATAGAAATTCAGGCAATTTTCCGTACCTGCCTCGTACCTGCGCTAAAACCCTCTAAGAGGATGTTTTAAAAGTATTAGATGAAACCGATAATCTCCAAAAACCTAACCCCCCTGCCCCCTTCCCTACGAGGGAAGGGGGTTTTCAAAGCCTCTCCCCGCTTCGGGGAGAGGTTTGGAG
>NZ_JADEWA010000032.1:0-23191 GCF_015207865.1 Dolichospermum sp. LEGE 00246 | reverse complement strand
ATTTTGTGCCATTACCTACGATAAATGTGAGAACTATAAAGGTTCTATTATTCAAATTCACAAACTTGACTAGTGGGATCTTGAACAAGCTGCTGAAGAATTTGCTGGTAATAGCTAAATAGAAACTCGATGGTTTCATTTGTAAATAACTCCGTGCTGTACAAGACTTTAATTTCTATAGTGGGATTATTTACTGAAGGTGAAGAAACATAAATTTCTAAAGGAATTTCTCCATCCCACAAGTTGAGATCGCGCTTAATTGATACAAAGTCAACATCTAACATCCAATTATGCCAATTTTGTGGAGGTAGCATAGCCAGGGCTGCCGAGATATTCAATGGTTGTTTGCTGGTGATAGTGTCAATGACTGTTTGACAAGCAATTTCTTTATGATTAATAGCTTCTGTGAGAGTTTCTTGGGCTTGTTCAAAAAGAGTCAGTCCAGTTTGCTCCCAGGAAAGATGCGATCGCAAAATGACATCATTGATGAAGCAACCGAGCATTTTTTCAGTTTCCACCGCACTCCGATTACCAATAGTTGCGACGACTAAAATATCGTTCTTACTACTATATTTGAACAAAAGTATATTTAAAGCAGTGAGAATAATCGCAAAGATGCTGACCCTTTGAGAACGGCAGAGGGCTTCGATTGATGTCACAAGACTCGCCGACAGAACCACAGAATAAATAGCTGCGCTACTATTTTTGTTACTCAACTGTAGCTGATTGCTAGATATCTGATCAGATTCTAGTGAAGTATTAGTTAGTTTTTGTAGCCAGTAAGCCAATTGCTTTTCTATAACCTTTTCATTAAAGTATTGCCGTTGCCAGAGGGTAAAATCTGCGTAATGAACAGGCAATTCGGGTAGGGGTGAAGGTAAACCATTCACAAAAGCTGCATAGAGGATTCCTAACTCCTCCAACAACAGACCAAATGACCAGCCATCTGTGATGATATGGTGCATATTGATTGTCAACCAATGTTCTTCTGGAGTTAGTCGCAGTAAAGTTGTTTTCATGAGGGGGACTAAAGCCAGATCAAAATGGTGATTATATTGCAGCGCAGCTAGTCTTTCTGCTTCAGACGTTCGCTCTATTAAAGGTAGGTTTTGTAAGTCTATAATCTCCAATGGGATAGTCAAGGATGGAGTAATTATTTGTACAGGTTGACCCTCTACTACACTAAAGGCTGTACGTAATATTTCATGACGACGAATTATTTCATTAAAACTGGACTCCAACGCAATTGCAGAAAGAGAGCCAGTGAAACGTAAAATAAAAAAGCTGTTGTAGGCGCAACTTTCAGGAGCTAATTGTTGTAAATACCAGATAGACTCTTGGGCAAAAGACAGGGGGATACAGGTGTCTCGTGCTTGCGGGACAAGCGGTGGTAAGGTATCAACTGTTATGGCATCCAGTATATGTGCAATTATTACTTGACTAAGTTCAGCGATAGTCGGGGCTGTAAATAGAGAACGCAGGGGCAGAACTATGGAAAAATGTTCTTGAATACGAGATATTACAGATGTAATCAAGAGAGAGTGTCCCCCCAATTCAAAGAAGTTATCATAGATGCCTACCTGCTGCCGATGTAATACCGTACACCAGATTTCGGCTAATTTTGCTTCTAACGCAGTTTCAGGGGCAACAAAAGTGGTTTCTAGCTCTAAATTCGTTGTTTCTGGCTGTGGTAAAACCAGCCGGTCAACTTTACCATTAGGAGTCAGAGGTAAGGCTTTGAGCATGACAAAAGCCGCAGGTATCATATATTCAGGCAGATTTCCTTTCAGAAATTGACGTAATTCGCTACTGGTCAATGTTTCTGTTTCGCTAACAACATAAGCCGCTAAATACTTGTTTTCTGGATGATCTTCGCGGACAATAACTACTACCTGCTGAACTTGAGGATGTTGGGTTAATACTGTCTCAATTTCTCCTAGTTCAATCCGAAAACCCCGAATTTTGACTTGATGATCAATACGTCCCAGAAATTCAATATTTCCATCTGGTAAATAGCGTCCTAAATCTCCAGTTTTATAAATTCGTTCATTTGCCACAAAAGGATTAGCAATAAATCGCTCAGATGTTAAGTCAGGACGATTCAAGTACCCTCTGGCTAAACTTAGTCCACCAATGTAGATTTCTCCATAAACGCCAATAGGTAGGGGTTGAAGATAGGGATCAAGAATGTAAACTTGAGTATTGGCAATAGGACGACCTATAGGTGGAAATTTACTATCTGATGCTTCTGGTAAAATTTGCCCAGAAGTTGTAACTACTGTATTTTCGGTGGGACCATAGTTATTAAAAAACTTAAATGGTAACTTATGTGATGGATAAGAATTAAGTCTATCTCCACCAGTTAACATAGTTCGCAAAGTTGTATTTTCTGACCAGGATAAAAGAAATAATTGTTCGGCTAAGGGTGTAGGAATAAAACTAATAGTAATATTATGTGATATCAACTTCTCTTGAAGTGTTTTGGCTGACAACAGAAATTCTGATTTAATTAAATATATACTAGCTCCAACTACTAAATAAGGCCATAATTCCCAGACAGCAGCATCAAAGGCTGTTCCTGCTAACTGTGTAGTTCGATCTGATGATTTTACTTCAAAATTATTTAAGTGCCAGAAGACTAAATTTAATAGTGCTGAATGTTGAATTAGTACGCCTTTAGGTCGCCCTGTAGAACCAGAAGTATAGATGACATAAGCTAAATTTTCAGGGGTGAAATTATGAATAGGATTATGGGAACTCTGACTGGCAATTTCAATTTCAAAATCTTTATCCCAACAAATAATTTTAGTTTGTGATTGCTCTAGGGTTAATGATAAATGTGGGAGTAAGGAAGAATGAGTCAAGATGATGGACATTTGTGAATCTGCCACCATGTAATTGAGGCGTTCTGGGGGATAGTTAGGATCAAGTGGCACATAAGCACCACCAGCTTTAAAAATTCCCAAATATCCGACTATCATTTCCAAAGAACGTTCTAAATAAACACCTACTAATATTTCTGGTTCTACACCCAAAAACTGCAAATAATGAGCTAGTTTGTTAGCTTGTAAATTTAATTGTTGGTAGGTTAATTGCTGATCTTCAAATACTAATGCTACTGCATCAGGTGTTTTTTCTACTTGCTCCTCAAATAATTGATGAATGGATTTTTGGGGATAATCAGTTCCCGTATGATTCAATTCAACTAATAACTGATGTTCTTGGGATGCTGTTAATAAAGGTAATGTCCTAATTTGCGCTTGAGGATCTGCCACAACTGCCTCAACTAAGCTGTGAAAACTTTCCACCATCCTAGCAATAGTATCAGCATTAAACAAATTAGCATTATATTCAAATGCACCTATTAATTCAGTTCCCGATGCTGAATCTTTTTCCTGCATTGATAAGGTTAAATCAAAAGTTGCCCCCGCAGTCGCTCTTGCTAATTCTATTTGGGTAACTTGCAAATCTCCTAATTCCAGTTTTGAAATTGGAGAATTTTGCAATACAAACATAACTTGAAATAAAGGACTATGACTGAGATGGCGCTGAGGTTGGAGGGTTTCTACAAGTTGATCAAAGGGGACATCTTGGTGAGCATAAGCATCAAGTGATACCTGTCGCACCTGTTGGAGTAATTCTATAAATGTGGGATTTCCTTCAAGACGAGTCCGTAAAACCAAGGTATTCACAAAGAAGCCAATTAATGGCTCTAATGCGACACGATTACGATTACTAATGGGAGAACCAATAACAATATCTTCTTGACCACTGTAGCGGGAAAGTAAGATCACAAAAGCTGTGAGCAGTGTCATAAATAGGGAAGAACCCGATTTTTGACTGAGGTTTTTAAGTTTGTGAGTAAGTTGGGAATCAAATTGAAATTTCTGGAGATCAATGCTAAAGGTTTGCATTGCCGTCCGTGATCGATCAGTAGGTAATTCAATTACTGCGGGAATATCTGCTAATTGTTGTTTCCAGTAATCAAGCGCGGGTTGATTTTCCAGCCATTGCCGTTGCCAATAAGCGTAGTCTGCATACTGAATTGATAATTGGGGTAAGGGAGAAGGTAAACCCGCTGTTAATGCTGAATAAATAACCGATAATTCTTGGAGAAAATTCCCCACTGACCAAGCATCAGAAATGATATGGTGCATGATTATTAATAACTGATGGGATTTTTCCCCTAATCGCATCAATGTCACCCGCAATAAAGATGATTCAGCTAAATCAAAAGGGCAAAGATATTCATTAGTAATTAATCTTTGTGCCTCAACTGTTTTTTCATCTTCTGCTAATTTCTGTAAATCTATTACAGGTAAGGTGAATGCTAATTTATCAGCAATAATTTGAATAGGTTTACCATCAGCAGTTCCAAAACTTGTCCGCAGGGTTTCATGACGATTAATAATTGTAGCGATCGCCCCTTCAAGTGCTATAAAGTTAAGTGATCCTTGTAGGTTTAAGACTCTGACAATATTGTAAGCAGGATTTGCCCCTTCCATTTGATCAAGAAACCAAAACCGCTGCTGGGTTAATGAAAGTGGTAATTCAATATTTCGAGAAACTGGTTCTAAAGTTGGCAGTATATTCTGGGCAGAAGATCCAATTTGTTCACTAAATGTGGCAATTGTTGGCGCGGCAAATAAATTGGCAATAGATAATTCTATTGATAGTGCTTCACGCAATCTTGATATAACTAAACTTGCTAATAGGGAATGTCCACCCAATTCTAAAAAGTTATCATGAATACCAATTTTCTCAATGCCTAAAACTTCCGCCCAGATTTTAGCAATGATTTCCTGTGTAGGTGTTTGCGAAGGGACAAATCTACTTTGAATTGCCGATAGATCAGGTTCGGGTAAACTGTTACGGTCTAATTTTCCATTGGGTAAAACTGGTAATTTCTCCATGACCATTAAGGTATGGGGAATCATATAATCTGGTAATTTACTGGACAGGAAATTGCGTAATTCTCCCGAATTAAAATCTTGGCTATTGACTACGATATAAGCAACTAGTCGCTGACCACCAGATACATCTTCTCTAGCAGAAACCACAGCTTCTTGAATACTGGGATGAAGTTTAATTACTGCTTCAATTTCTTCCAGTTCAACCCGCATTCCTCGGATATTTACCTGAAAATCCATCCGACCGAGAATTTCTAAATTGTGATCAATTGAATAACGGGCAACATCTCCGGTTTTAAAAAGTCGTTGTTGAGGATTAAAAGGATTAATAATAAATTTTTCCCCATTTGCTGCGGTGCGATTTAGATAGCCTCGTGCTAAGGTAAAACCCGCAATATGGACTTCTCCAGACTCACCAATTTTTACTGGCTCAAGTTGGGAATTGAGGACGTAAACCTGCTGAATGTCTTTTAGAGGATTACCAACGGGTACATATCCCTCTTCAAGGTTGCAGTCGTCTGGAATGGGATAAAAACCATGTCCAATACTTTCCGTTTGACCGAGAATATTAAAAAACTGGGGTGGTGTTTTAAACAGGTTGCGTAACTTTTTAATTAGTTGATAGGGTAATAATTCGCCACCAAATACTATTAATCTTAATTTTGATGCGCTCAGGGCTTTTGTATATTTTTGCTCTAAACTTTCTAAAGCAATTAGTCCATAACGCCATACAGAAGGTACACCGTCAGAAATGGTAACACCACGTTTTTGAATTAATTCAAATAGGCTTAAAGGAGTTCTTGTTTGTTCACGAGTAGCAAGAATACTGGTTGCACCTTGGGATAAAGGTAAAAATAATTGTCTGACTGAAGCAGTAAAAGAGAAAGATGCTGTATGGAGATAAATATCTTGATGATTAACTGGTAATATTTTAGCGATCGCCTGTAAATAAGCAGTTACACTGGAATGGGGCATTTGTACACCTTTCGGCTTCCCAGTAGAACCGGAGGTATAGATTAAATAAGCGAGATTTTCGGCTGTGACTCCACTAACTGGATCATAGGAACTTTGACATTTAATTTTCTGCCAATCTGTATCTAAGCAAATTATTGTGGAGTTTTTCGGTAGAGATCCTACCCATTGTTGTTGTGTCACCACAAATTGCAATTTAGTATCTTCTAGCATGAATGCTATGCGTTCTTGGGGATAGTCCGGGTCTATAGGCACATAAGCACCTCCAGCTTTAAGAATACCAAGAATACCGATAATCAGATCGAGCGATCGCTCTAAACATAAGCCTACCATCACCTCAGCACCTACACCAATACTCTGTAAATAATGTGCTAACCGATTGGCTTTACCATTCAATTCTTGGTAAGTAAGTTGCTGGTTTTCAAATATTGTTGCTACTGAATCTGGTGCTGTTTTTACCTGAATTGCAAATAAATCATGGATACAAACACCATTTTCTGGTAAATCATTGATGATTGTAGTCGTACTTGATAAATCTGAACTCAAATCTAATTTCATGTTATTCATAACTATAATTCCCAATTAATTTTTGATTGAATTTGTATTTAGATTCCTGATATAGCGTTTTCTAATCTAATGAGGTACAAAATTATCTGTGTTTATCTGCGTTTATCTGCGTTCCATAATTACTTCTTGTCCCTCACTTGCATGGGAACTGCTATAAAAAATTACTCCCTACTTATCTTTTGGTTATATTTTTGCCAAATAGATTTAAATGGCTGTACTAATAAATTAATCGGATTATTAAATAAACTTGATTCCCCATCTGATAGACCAAAATCAAGCTTTTCATAACTTTGCGGTACGTATAAAGTCCCAAATATCCAGTCCCAAAAAGACAGAATGTAACCAAAGTTCTTATCATAATGCTTTGGCTCAACACTATGATGAATGTGATGTTGGGCAGGACTCATCAACACATGACTAACCCCATAAGGGTAGTTCAACCAAATATGAGAATGTCGTAAGTTGGCGACAGTTAGATAAAATAGAAATATTTCCCAGTTAACTCCATAAATAGATAAATAGGAGACTTGATTTCCAAATAAATAAACCCAGATCCCTGTAGTAAAACCTAGTATTACTGTCGCCACGCTCATACTTAAAAGCAAATCAAGGGGATGAGAACGATAAACAGTCATTGGAGTTAATACATCCGCAGAATGATGGACTTTATGAAATTCCCAAAAGAATGAACTTCTATGAGCTAAATAATGGTAACAATAATAGGCAAAATCCCCCGCCAAAGCTACAACAATACTCAATGTGACATAATGATACCACTGAGGATGGGTAATTAAAAAAGGCGTTGTTAAGTGCGTAATTTCTGTTAAATAATCACAAATGATATTTGCTAGATTTGGTAGAGATAATATAATTGGCAATATTACAAATATTTCTAAGAAGGAAGATAAAAAATAATACTTGTATTCAGCGATCGCTGAAGGATGTAAATAAACCTCTTTGGGAAAAAGATACTGACTTAAATTTATCTGTTTGTCTTGTTGAGATAACCCTAATTTATAGATAATTAAAGCTATTAACAAGGCCGAAAGTATATATAACCAATAAATCGGAGATGAACTTGTCAATGGCACTAGAAATGGATAAAAAATCCGCAAATTTTGTATTTGTGTCATTATCTTAGATATTGGAAAAATATAAATTTAGTAGATAATCGCAAAAATTATCCGGGAGTTTGGTGTTTTAAGTAAAATATGTCCGCAATCTATACACAAAATGTATAGCTTGTTTTTGGTATTTTCTAATCCATGCACTATATCATGTAAAACTTATAACAGAACCTAATTATTTGCAAACCCTAATTAAGCTTAAAAATCAGGAAAAAACAGATATCAAAATTCAAAATCGTTTAATTACTTATTTATCATCAGCTTTATACGGCTTCTTACGCTGTATTATAGTTATGGTATTGTTTCCAAAATTACCGAAATCGCCATAAAACTTTCCGGTGTTGCTGAGTAAAAATATGATTTTATTATGCCTACGGCACGCTGCGCGAACACGCAGAGGATCTCCAGGCGCAGAGAGTAAGAGTTTGAGAGATGGAATTTTCGACTTTCATACCCCAATTCACCAACGCCAACTTTCCATACAATAGCGCTGCTTCATGGACAGATCCCCCAATTCTGACATTAATTTATATGTTTGTGGACACAATAAATAAAAGAATTGGGGGATCTTATTGCCTTTTGACTTCCGCCCTGCGGTACTAGAGGTGTTAAATGTTTCCTAATGTCGGCTTGTTGATAAAATATTAATGGCATTAAACCGAAACATTGAAAACTGGTGATGAATTCATGTACGACAACCAACTACCTTTATACACACACAGTCTGAGAGTGGGTTTAGTGGGAACAGGCTATGCAGCTAAACTCAGGGCTGAGGCATTGCAACAAGATCCCCGAACTGATTTAGTAGCGATAGCTGGTAATCTTGAAAGGACAGCGGTTTTAGCCCAAGAATATGCAACGGTGGCGATGGATTCTTGGCAACAGCTAGTAGAACGAGACGATTTAGATATGGTGGTCATCTGCACCATTAACCGAGATCATGGTAAAATTACTCGTGCAGCTTTAGAATCTGGCAAAGACGTTATTGTTGAATATCCCTTATCTGTGGATGTCAAAGAAGCAGAAGAACTGATTGCTTTAGCAAAAAGAGTAAACAAGCTTTTGCACGTCGAACACATTGAATTATTGGGGGGTTGGCATCAAACTTTAAAACAACACTTAGACCAAATTGGTGATTTGTTTTATATTCGCTATAGCACCCTGAATCCCCAGCATCCAGCCCCGCGGAAGTGGACTTATAATCATGATATGTTTGGCTTCCCCCTAATTGGGGCGTTATCTCGGTTAAATCGGCTGATTGATTTGTTTGGTGAAGTCCTCACTGTCAATTGTCACCAACGATATTGGGAAACTGAGCCTGATTATTACCAAACCTGTTTATGTTCAGCCCAATTATGCTTTGAAAGTGGACTACTGGCACAGGTAATTTATGGCAAAGGTGAAACTTTGTGGCAATCAGAACGTAAATTAGAAGTTCAAGGTGAAAAAGGGGAGATAATTCTCGATGGTGATACGGGAATGCTAGTGTCAGCAGCCGGAACAAAGTTGATTGAAGTGGGTACTCGTCGGGGTTTATTTGCTAAAGATACGACTATGGTATTAGATCATCTATGCGATGGTAGTCCTTTATATATCACCCCAGAACAAAGCTTGTATACTCTAAAGGTAGCAGATGCTGCAAGCAGGGCAGCGACAACTGGATTAACTATATTTTTAAAAGAGTAGATAGAAAATTGATGAAAACCGAAACCATAGTCATTTTATCCCAGCGAGAAATCGAAAAAATGCGCCGTGCTGGCAGTTTAGCGGCTAAGTTGTTACAACATCTAGAACCTTTAGTTAAACCGGGAGTTAGCACTCTGCAATTAAATGATGAAGCGGAAAGATGGACTCAAAAGCATGGAGCAAAGAGCGCACCTTTAGGTTATAAAGGTTATCCTAAGTCTATTTGTACAAGTGTGAATGAGGTGATTTGTCACGGTATTCCCAATGCTAAACAAATTCTCAAGGATGGGGACATTATTAATATAGATGTTACACCCATTGTTGAGGGTTATCATGGTGATACATCAAAAACATTTCTAGTGGGTAATCCTTCCCCCACAGCCCAAAAATTAGTAGAAGTAACTCAAGAGTGTCTGCGGTTGGGAATTGCAGAGGTTAAACCAGGGGCAAAAATTGGAGATATTGGCGCAGCAATTCAAGAATATGCGGAATCTTTTGGTTTTTCAGTGGTGCGGGATTTTGTGGGACATGGAATTAGTAATATTTTCCATACTGCACCAGATGTTCCCCATTATGGCATTAGGGGTAGAGGGAAGAAACTGAGAGCCGGGATGGTGTTTACCATTGAACCGATGATTAATGAAGGAACTCATGAAGCCCAAATGCTTGGAGATGGTTGGACTGCGGTAACAAGCGATCGCCTCCTGTCTGCTCAATTTGAGCATACCATTGCTGTCACCGAAGATGGCGTAGAAATTCTGACTTTACCAGAAAATTAATATTGCAGGAGTCAGGAGTCAGGAGTCAGGAGTCAGGAGGAAGAAGGAGGGGGTAGAAACAGAAAACGCTGTTTACTGTCAACGAATTTGGACGTTGATTTGATAGGTTTTTAAGGGCGGAATATTTCTTTCCCAGGGACGTAAATAATGAAGTTCTAGCACTGCTAAACCCGAATTTTGGGCTAAAAACCGGAAAACCTGATTTTCAGATGCTCCTGGGACTTCTGTCTCTAACGGTTTTAATACTGAATCTCCCAAAGGTTTGAGTTTGTCAGGATCATTTTTAATAATTTGCCAACTGTAGCCTGTTCCTGGATTAGTTAACAATTCAACAATCATCATATTACCTTTTTGAATAATAATCTGACTGTGATTGTTAGCATCATTCACAGTGATTTCTGATTTAGACATAGGAGGATTAGCCGCATTACTAACTTGAAAAATAATAGTCAAGCTAGTTAACAGAGAAATAATTAAAAAAACTCGCTTGCTAAGGGACATACAGCACTTTCTGATGTTAGGAGTGATTTTTTTTCATCTCGTTCCCAGTCTCTGACTGGGAACGAATTCTAGAAGGCTCTGCCTTCAATGAGATTATACTCCGCAAGGGAATAAATCGAGCTTTTGCTTAAAGGTAATATATGGATGTAAAAACGCAAGTTATTACCTTTTCAAGTATTGAGGCAGAGCCTCATCAACTGCATTCCTAGTCAGAGACTAGGAACGAAATGTGGTAGGGATTTGAGCTTAAGTTGACAGCTAAAGTCAAAACAATTATCGAGAGATGTTTTTGGAATTAACTTTAATTAATTCTGGATTGATTTTTAAAGGAGTGATTTTTTTCAACAAGTCAGGAGAAAGCTTGTAGAAATTGCTTCTAGCTTGAGTCCAAGCTGCGCCATAACCAATGCTATTGCTGTTATAGCCAATCCACATATAACCATTATCACCCCAACCTGTACCCCAAGAATTCTTGATTAACCAGGCTTGTTTTTGATCATCCCAACCAATGAGGGTGACACCATGATTAATAGGACCATTTGCTTGCTCGTTAAATACGCCGCTAACATAACCTTGGAAAGCCGGAGTAACCCGCACTGCAACTGTTAAGGGTCCATATTTACACATAGCCTGTTTCATTTCTGCAACTGTGGGAATACCGCCGTTGGGTTTAACATATCCCCAGGCTATGGAACGGTAAGGAGCGTCTACGCTGGGATTGTAGGGATTGTTGGTGGCGGTGTAGGGTACGGTGGCTTCTGTGGCTGTGCCTTTGTTAATGAGGAAATCAAATGCTTTGGACCACCAACCCCCACCACAACTACCTGCACCACCCCAGTTAATAATTTGCTGTTCGGAAGCATCAGCAGTGGAGTTATTGCGAATGAGGTTATTCCCTTCGTAAGCTCCCAAGGTAGCAAATGCCCAACAACTACCGCAACCTCCTTGGTTACGAACTGGGGTAACTTTATTTAAATTCCGCCAGTCAAAGGATTTGGCTGAGGCAAAACAGCTATTACGTTTAATTAATTGTAATTCAGGGATTACGCCGGGATTGATCCGTTCAAATTTCTCACGTTCGGCTGAATCAAGATTTAAGATTTGTGCAGCAACGGCGTTTTGGATGTTAGCCTGTGTCGGTAAATCATCCGGTGCTTGGGTGGCGGCTAGTTGCTCTAGTTTATAATCTAAGGCTGTGGTGTAACCTACTTGAAAGGTGAGGTTTTTTAACTGGATATCCCGGCGTAATTCCAGTAATTGATTTTTAATGATTAAGGGAGCTTTTTGTTCGCGCTCCAGATAAAGGGGATTGATTTTGATTGGCGATAAATTTTTATCTACAGTTTGAGATGCGGGGATTCTTATTTGGGTTTTAACTGGTTGAGCAAGGGCTATGTTCTGGAAGATTCCTAAACTCAATAAAGCCGCAGTAGATATTTGCAGAAATTTGGAACTTTTCATCAAGTTAAATGCTCCTTAAACTTGTTAGTTCAGTTTTAGTTCTGTTTTTTAAAGATTTTTTTACCCATTACAGGGTAAGTAGTGAGACAAAATTAATTACACAATGTCATTGCGTTAGCGTTGCGTGGCGTTAGCCATATGGAACGAAGTGAAATAAAGCAATTCCAAGGGTTGTGATTGCTTCCCTTCCCTCGCAATGACTGTAAATATTTTTGTCCAATTACTTATTGCCGTTGACCTGTGGTTTATAGGTTTAGTTCCAAGATTTTTGAATATTAAGAATTGTCAATTTCCTGTTAGAGGATGTTTTAAAAGTGGTGTTCCGTAATTTTCATCACATTGCTACCCCCCTTTCCCCTTGTAAAGGGGGGTAACAATAAAAATCCAGTTCCCTCCCCTTGTAAAGGGTGTAAAGGGGAGGGTTAGGGAGGGGTAAAAAATATTTGATACATCAACCATAACTTTTCAAACACCCTCTTAGATAGGTCAAAGAGAAAGTTTGAGGAATTACGCAACTGGTACATTGGTAGGGTGCGTCAGACTACATAAATCCTGCAAATAAACAGATTTTTGGTGTGGCACTTGCGTAAGTTGTAACGTTATAACTATACAACTAAAGTTCAAGTAAGGCTATACTTGTTAAGTTGAATACTTTATACAAGGTTGATTTAATATAAGTAGGTGAACACAATAAAACCAAACTGTGTAAAGAAACGTAAAATCGCCCAAACCCTCTTGCCTCTTGCCTTGCCATAACGACAATTTTCAACGCCAACCTACTTAGCATTTTCGTTGATTTTTATTCAAAATTCTAGTTATTATGAAAATAAAATCATCAATCAGGAGTTTTAAGGGTCAGTAACCCAGCCCTAAAGGGACTGGGCTTGCAAGAGTAATCAAGCAAGCCGTACTGACCAGACCACCCTGAGCGACTTGCCCTGACTTGTGCCGAGCGAAGTCGAGGTAGCGAAGTCGAAGGGAGTCGAAGGGTAGCCGTTATTTGAGTCACGACACCCCGGAATGCGTTGCTAGTTCCCTGCTCTGTCGCTTGTGATTAAACAGTTCTAAGGTCACTGGAACAGTGTTGCAAGCTCAAGCAAGCTCTTATAACAGGTCGTTCGCGCCAGCGTGCCGGAGGCATCTAGCTAACATTACCCCAGAAATGGGAGTTGGTTTCCAGGTTCCAATCAAAAATCTGGCTTCAATTTTAATATCCACAGCGGTTAAAATCGCTCGTGTCGTTTCCCTCTCAGGTCTAAAGACGCGCTCGTTTCCCACTTACCGGGTATTCTTATGAAACAAAAT
Source organism: Dolichospermum sp. LEGE 00246 (assembly GCF_015207865.1). NCBI lineage: Bacteria > Bacillati > Cyanobacteriota > Cyanophyceae > Nostocales > Aphanizomenonaceae > Dolichospermum > Dolichospermum sp. LEGE 00246. Next base: position 9,883 of record NZ_JADEWA010000032.1, on the reverse strand, counting down.
ACTCTTCCTATTAATTTGTCTCAAGAAGAAATTAATCATTTTTGTCAAAGTCACTCGATTCGCAAGTTGTCTTTATTTGGTTCAGTATTAAGAGATGATTTTACAAAAGAGAGTGATGTTGATGTTTTAGTAGAATTTGCACCGGGAAAAACTCCTGGTTTAGCTATTATTACGATGGAGGATGAGTTATCAAGGATAATAAATAGGCAGATAGATTTAAGAACAGCAGCCGATTTAAGTCGTTATTTTCGTGAGCAAGTCTTAATAGAAGCCATGGTTATTTATGAGCAAAATTGATGATTTAACTCGGCTAAAACACATCAAAGATTCGGCAAGGGAAGCGTTATATTTTGTAAAGAGTCGCAGGAGAGAGGATTTAGATGATGATAGAATGCTATCTTTAGCTCTAGTAAGATTAGTTGAAATTATGGGTGAAGCGGCTAATCATGTTTCTGAATCTTGCCAATCTAAGTATTTAAAAATACCTTGGCGACAAATCATCGGCATGAGAAACCGTATGGTTCATGCGTATTTTGATGTTGATTTAGATATTGTCTGGCAAGTAATCACTAAAGATTTACCTTTACTTTTAATTGAGGTTGAAAAGGGCAATTAAAGATTTAGAAACTTAAAGAATACTAAATTTTATCTCCCTAATTTATTGGGAATCCCTTCACAACCACCGGGAATTGTCTGTCTGGTTTTTTCTCCACACCAAGTACAGCAATAGTAACGGGTAGATTCGGACATTCTTTGAGCGTTGGTGAAGTCGGCATTTTCGATAACTGCGCCGGTCTGTTCTCCTGTTTCGTAGTTGGGTGGTTCGCTGCGACTGCGGGGGGATGCCTGTTCAGGTAAACCATAAAATAGGCGGACTCCATTTAAGTCGGCGTTGCTTAAATTGGCATCATATAAGATTGTGCGGGAAAGGTTGGCTTTGACTAAATCGCAATTGCTAAGATTAGCACGAATGAGGTTAGCTTCACTTAAATCTGTCCAGCGTAAATCATTGTCGGCTAAATCTGCACCTGCTAACATGACACCTAAGTCAATGACGCGCACTCCTTCTAAACGATCTTCGGCATAACCACCACTACCATCTAGAATAGCTCTTCCTAGTCGGCGATCGCGCTGGAGGGGAGAGAGTAATTTGGAACGGGAGAGAAATCGCAGAATTTTGGCTTTACCACTGCCATCTACACTACTAAATATAGCGGCGGTGCGTCCTTCAGCGATCGCTTTTTCTTGTGGCCAATCTTCTAATAATCCTTCTTCATCTAAGACTAGGTCAGAAATTCCTTGAAAGTAGGAATCTATGGTTTGCTGTTGGGTAATAATGTTTTGCTGTACAGTTAGCAGGTTTTGTTGAATGGTGAGGTCTTTGGAAATTACATATTGTCGCCATGCTACATAAACGGCGATAATAGCAATGGCAATTTGTCCCAATGCTCCAAACCATTCTGCTAAAGTCCCAGAAGCATCCCAGTTAACTCTTTTTCCCCAACTCAGTAAACCACTACCCAAATTAGTAAATCTGAATAAGCCAATTATTGCTACTATTACTCCTATTAAGCCAATGAATACATTTCTATCTTGGGGTGAAAACCATTCTTGAATGATATTTTGCAGCCAGGGGAACAGGATTAACAGTGATAAAATCAAGGTTGCTAAAGTTCCCAAAATCCCCAGAAATGAGTTATTAATGACAATACTAATGATAGTTGTGGCGATCGCCAAACTGGTAAATAATAAAATTCTTGGGGTAATAGCAGTTTGCAAACTGGAGTTACTTTCCACAAGAAACGCAGCCCCCTTGCTCATGTTCGCCTTGAATGCAGATTGTCCGAATATTTGTTTTTTTCCTAATCCTGCTGTTAGTAATGATTGATCACTACCACCAGGTTCTAATTCATCTTTTTGATTTATTTCTGAGTTGGATGAGTCAGGTTCAATACTCATATTTTTTAATTTCCTCCCATCGTCTCATTATCAATTTAATCGCTGTCAAAACACTTGTCTTCACAGTATTATATAATCTTTATCCGCAATCTCAGATCAATCTGGACAATTGATCACAGATAAATGCGGATAATTATGGTTCTGTGCGGTTGTAAATCAAATTTTTGTCCCCACAAGCAACAAGCAGGTAATTTTATCACGAATCATTTAGAATTTTTATGTGGGATGATTCTTTTTTTTGACAACTCACCGAATGACTCCGCTACAACAGCTATAAATAAGATCCCCGACTTCTCTAAGAAGTCGGGGATCTGACTCTGGCAGATATGGTATGATATTCATACTTTATGAAAACCTTATCCAAATTTTCATCTTGAGTTTACATAAATAAAAAACAATTAGTAATGATTAGTTGATTTCGATACGACTCTAAAGTTTCCATCAGTTTTAGGATAAATTATATGATTTTTGTAGGTGCAACATGGTAGTTTGGCGAAAATTAATTGCCTCTAGTTTAATTAGTTTTCTGGCGATTGGCTGTAGTGATTTGGCAAATTCTTCTCCAGATAATACTCAACAAGTTGCCCAGGAAAGCAATGTTAATCAACTAATTACAGAGGTGCAAGATAGTCAAAAAGCCAAAAATTTATTACTACAAGGTAATGGTTTGTTGGATACCCATCGTTATCAAGAAGCTTTAAATGTATATAATCAGGTCATAGCTATTAAAGCTGATAGTGCGGAGACTTGGGTAAATCGTGGTAATGCTTTAATTGCTTTGCAACAGTATCCAGAAGCGGTAGAATCTTATGATAAGGCGATCGCTATTCGCCCAAATAAAGATGAGGCTTGGTATAATCGTGGTAATGCTTTAACGGCTTTAGGAAATTATGAAAAAGCTGTTAAATCTTATGATGAAGCGATCGCTATTCACTCGAATAAACATGAAGCTTGGATTAACCGAGGCATTGCTCTGACTAAATTACAACGCTACAAAGAAGCTTTGGCATCTTATAATCAAGCAATTACTATTCAACCCAATTTGCACCAAGCATATTATAACAAGGCTTGTAATTATGCCTTGCAAAATAATCTGGAACTAGCAATTGACAACCTGAAAAAAGCTATTCAACTTGTACCCAAAAAATATCAAGATTTAGCGAAAACCGACCCAGATTTTGCTAAAATTCGCGGTGAACAGCGGTTTCAGCAATTGTTACATTGACACTCTCCGGTCTAAAGACCTATACTCAAAACGGCTAGAAGCTGGACTTTTTTATCATACAAAGAACAAGGTTCAAAGCCTTTCCCAAACCCTCTCCTAAGAAGAGAGGAAAAAGGAATAACATTTAATACTAGAGAGATTTACCAGAGGGGGTTCATATTTGGTTAAACTTATGAACCATTTGCAGTACATCACCTTCCCAGATTTAAGGGACTTCCAAATAAAAAAACACTCAGCTACCTAACGCAAAAAATCTCTCAAACCCTCATTCCTCCGTGTCCTCTGTGCCTCTGTGGTTCGTTTATTAGGGTAATTTATTTCTTGGAAGTCCCTAAGACTATTCTTACAAAAGAAGGGAACAGGGAACTCTTAACAGGGAGCAAATAAGAAACACTCATTTGCACCAGTTTAGAGCTTCAGTCAAAAAAAGGATGTTTTTAAAAGATGCGTAGCACGAAAAAAACAGTGTCATTATTTCAATCTCATGTTTTTAAACATGAGTTTTTCCTGTTCCCTGTTGCCCGTTCCCTGTTCCCTCTGAAAAATAATGATTTATTAAGTAGGTTGGCGTTGAAAATTGTCGTTATAGCAAGGCAAGAGGCAAGAGGGTTTGGGCGATTTTACGTTTCTTTACACAGTTTGGTTTTATTGTGTTCACCTACTGATCGGTTATACAACAATTCCCGATCCCATGAAATACAATAGAGGGCGCAAACCCTGCGCCCCTACTTGTTTGGCGATAAAAAACTGGACTTGATAACATCAGGAAGTGCTGTAAATACAAAAATCCCCAACTTTGTGAATAAGCTGGGGAGATAAAAGACAATCAATAAGTAGGTTAGCATCGAAAATTGTCGTTATAGCAAGGCAAGAGGCAAGAGGGTTTGGGCGATTTTACTTTTCTTTACACACTTTAGTTTTATTGTGTTCACCTACTTAGTGGATTTTTCAATGCATACAGATTTAAAGATAAAAACTGTGCCTTATGATAGCAGGAGTGATGTGTTAATGTACAAAATCATCTGAGAGGGTGTTTGAAAAGTCATGATTGCTGTATCAAATATTTTACCCCTCCCTAACCCTCCCCTTTATAAGGGGAAGGTTAGGGATTTTTATTGTTTCCCCTCTTTGCAAGGGGGGGGTAAAAATGTGATGGAAATTACGGGATACCACTTTTAAAACATTCTCTAAACGGTGGTTAGGAAATGTTTATTAATTTGAGAATATCTTCTTAAGAAGGTGGATAACCAGCAGCAATTAAAGCTTCTCTAATAACAGATTCCGAAGCTTGAGTTTCTACATTGACAAACTTGGTTTTAGTATCAGCTTCCACAATAGCATTAGCGTCAATGGCTATAACTGCCTTGGTTATATTACTAGCACAAGCAGAACAAGCCATTCCAGGAATAGTGAGTTTAATTGTCATGGGTAAAAAGGAGTGAAAACTCAATTAGAAGTCACAAAAATATGCATCTTAACTGACTGCATTATGCTTGAAAAAATAGTATATCCTAAATTTTCTAAATTAATTAGTCAAGATAGAACAGTTACGTTGATTTGTGGACATTAATTTGTCAAGTGGCCATTTAATCCAGGGCTATTTCATTCTTCTCTAGCCCGCCTCAGAATGAATTCTGATAGCTTGCGTGGCGAAGCCATGTCTAATAGCAAAAGTCGTCTCAAGACGACTAAAGAAAAGTTCATAGTCCGTTAAAACGGACTTAATTTATTAGCATTGAACTTCAGTTCAGGGCGGACTATGTTTAGAACGAAATAGCCCTGCCATTTAATCTGGGAAGCGACAACAACACTTATCTACAAAATCATTCGCTAAATCCAATAATTCCAGATCATCAATATTCAAATCAATATTACTTACTAATATATCTTTTACAGCCGATGTTTTGTCATTATCTCGAGAAATTCTCAAACATTCTTCTAAATCTACTGCTAAATCAAACAAGGATGCGTCTCCTACATACTTTCTAATTTTGATGGCGACATCATCATCACTAACTAAAAAGTCTTTAATCCCATCAAATAAAGGATTAGATATTTCATCATCATCCCAAGTTTCTAGCCAATCACCTTCCACATCTTCTACATAAATATGAACAAAATTTAGTCCATAATTTAACCAATCTTGCTGCATACTCCGGGCTGCTGCTAACGCTTCCGTCAGGTTTTCGAGTTGAGCGCTATTATTAGTCTGTTGTTGGTTAACCATAAATGGTGTTTTCAGCGGATTAATGATGTTAGCTAGGACACAGATTTCGATTTCAATATTCGGGAATCAGGAAAAATTCACATACTTCCCTTCCGCAAGATGATCACTGTTATACAGTGCAACATTGACTAACTGATGGATAAAATCATTATCTTGGGGATTGTAACTCAAGAATAATCCTCTTTCTATTTCCCACAATTGCAGTGAATTTTGCCACTTTTGATACTTTGTGTTATGAAATTCTTCACTGACACTGGTAACTTGAATACAGAGTGGTTTATTTTGATGATTGCTAACAATCAGGTCTGTCGCCATGGAAAGGTCAGCTATATAACGCCGCCAAAAGTCACCCTCCCGGTGAACAACATCCTGAGCTATATATTTAATGATATCACTATCAGCCTGATTAAACTCCCCCGCCATCATTTTTTTCTTCCAAATATAAAATTTGGTGTCTGTGGCATTTATCCATTTAGGGAACAGATAACCGTACCAATACCTTTCATTGGCGGTCATTTGCTCAAACTGTAATCTTTTGTCTTCCTCCGAAGGTAAAGATTTAATTGCTAACCAAACCCTAGAGTCCGTAATTACTTCTAATAAAAAAGCGACAACGATGGGTTTGGATATCAGCGAACCAAGCTTGATATGTTTAATCCAACGGTTGATATCTCTTAGCTTTGCCGTGAGATTCGGATCTATTTCAGCGGCTTGCTCGATTAATAAATTGAGTCTATCTTTAATTTCCTTGGCTTCCAAACTATACCCTGTTGTAAAATACTAACATGACATCTAAGGATTTATATCCTACTAAATCGGTAAATAAGGTTGTTAAAAACATTATGATTATTTTATCTTACGGCGGACTGAACAATTCAGCGTTGGTTAATTGTCGTATTGGAGTGGGATTAGATTAGCATATCAGTAAATAATCTTTACAATTGAGGCAAGTTTATGAAAATCTCAAGTTTTTTGGCACAACTTCGTTAAAAATAGTTTTCAGTGACAATATCGTTTACATCCATCACTATGTCTCAACCAACTATAGAATCCATTTTACAGGAAAAGCGGCTATTTCCGCCTACCAGTGATTTTTCAGAAAACGCCCAAATCAAAAGTTTAGCAGACTATCAGCGTCTTTATGATCAAGCTAAGGCTGATCCTCAGCAATTTTGGGCAGAATTAGCAGAAACTGAGTTAGATTGGTTTCAAAAATGGGATACCGTCCTAGATTGGCAACCACCTTTTGCTAAGTGGTTTGTCAACGGTAAGATTAATATTTCTTACAACTGTCTTGACAGACATCTCACTACTTGGCGGAAAAATAAGGCGGCGTTGATTTGGGAAGGCGAACCGGGAGATTCACGGACGCTGACTTATGCTCAATTGCATCGAGAAGTATGCCAGTTTGCGAATGTGTTGAAGCAGTTGGGGGCAAAGAAAGGCGATCGCATTGGTATTTATATGCCGATGATTCCCGAAGCTGCCATTGCCATGTTAGCCTGTGCGAGAATTGGCGCACCCCATAGCGTTATTTTTGGTGGTTTTAGTGCTGAAGCTTTGCGCGATCGCTTAAATGATGCCGAAGCTAAGTTAGTGATCACAGCCGATGGTGGTTGGCGCAAGGATGCGATTGTCCCCCTCAAAGAACAGGTAGATAAAGCTTTAGAAAATAATGCAGTTCCCAGCATTACAGATGTGCTAGTTGTCAAGCGCACAAATCAAACAACTCACATGGCAGCAGGGCGTGACCATTGGTGGCACGATTTACAAAAAGGCGTTTCCGCTGATTGTCCCGCAGAACCAATGGACAGTGAAGATATGCTGTTTGTTCTCTACACTTCCGGTAGTACGGGCAAACCGAAGGGGGTAGTTCATACCACAGGTGGTTATAACTTATACAGCCATATCACCACCAAATGGATTTTTGATCTCCAAGATACAGATGTATATTGGTGTACTGCCGATGTCGGTTGGATTACTGGACACAGCTATATTGTTTATGGACCTCTTTCCAACGGTGCAACTACTCTCATGTATGAAGGTGCGCCCCGTGCTTCTAATCCTGGATGTTTCTGGGATGTAATTGAGAAATACGGTGTTAATATTTTTTATACCGCACCAACGGCAATTCGCGCCTTTATCAAAATGGGTGAACACCATCCTAACAAACGAAATCTTTCTTCCCTACGATTACTGGGAAGTGTGGGTGAACCCATTAACCCCGAAGCTTGGATGTGGTATCACAAAATCATTGGTGGTGAACGCTGTCCCATTGTGGATACTTGGTGGCAAACGGAGACAGGTGGGATTATGATTACACCTCTACCTGGGGCAATTGCCACTAAACCAGGTTCAGCTACTCTCCCATTCCCCGGTATTATTGCGGATGTGGTAGATTTAGAAGGAAATACTGTCCCTGATAACGAAGGTGGTTATTTAGCCATTCGTCATCCTTGGCCGGGAATGATGCGGACTGTGTACGGTGATCCTGATCGCTTCCGCCGGACTTACTGGGAACATATTCCGCCCCAAGATGGTAATTATACGTATTTTGCCGGCGATGGTGCCAGAAAGGATGAGGACGGCTATTTCTGGGTAATGGGGCGCGTGGATGATGTCCTGAATGTCTCTGGACACCGCTTAGGAACGATGGAAGTAGAATCTGCGCTGGTGTCTCATCCGGCGGTAGCTGAGGCTGCTGTGGTGGGTAAACCGGATGAACTGAAAGGTGAGGAAGTTATAGCTTTTGTGACCTTAGAGGGGACTTACCAAGCCAGTGAGGAGTTGAGTAAGGAACTGAAGAAGCACGTTGTTAATGAGATTGGGGCGATCGCTCGTCCTGGTGAAATCAGGTTTACTGATGCTTTGCCGAAAACCCGTTCTGGGAAGATTATGCGGCGGTTGTTGCGGAATCTGGTAGCGGGTCAGGAGGTGTCGGGCGATACTTCAACTTTGGAGGATCGCGGTGTTTTGGATAAGTTACGGGAAGAAAATTAAGTAACTGTGTAAAATCTGTATGGGTTGGGCAAAATTGCCCACCCTACGGTTATTGATGATAACCGGATAATTGAGGAATCAAACTGGTGGTTTTATTCACACCATCCCAAACTATCCAGTTGATATCATTAGCTAAATCATCAGCTTGATTGGTAACTTTAAAATAGAATTTGTCACCGTTTTTAAACTGCACTGCAAAGTCAGCATTTTGGGCAAAAACAACTATAAAACCTCTATCCCGTAAGCAATACATCGCCCAATTTTTTAAGGATTGTTTATGGGGTTCATGGGGAATTGGGGGGTTAGTAATTACGTCTGCAATGACTTTTAAAACTTTTTCCATTTTTGGAGTTAATTAGGATTACAACGAATTTTAATCATAAACCCATTGGGGTCATAAAGGTACAGTTCTTCAGTAGCATGAGGGGGGAATATGATGATAATCAACTTCAAGTTGTCTTCTTAGTTCATTGAACGTATCTTATTTATTAGATTTCTAAATAATGTCTATAATCAAAGAGCGATCGCGCGTTAAGCACACAAAAAATAACATCCAAAGCTAATAAAAGTTATATTTTAATTGTTCCCTAAAATATCTTCAAAGTTATGATATATAAGTAATAATAACTCTACCCCCCTCTTCTTGCATAGCAAGTTTAAGTTTAAGTGGCACAGGCTTCTAGCCTGTGAACCTGCTAAAATCAACCTGTGAAAGTTTGAAAAATTAACCCTATCAAATGATTAGTGTGAATTACTTTCAGGAGATAACTATTAATTACTTTCAGAAGATAACAGGCAGGATGCCTGTTCCACAATTCAGAGTTAAATTATTTTAACTAAGATTCTTCCCATAAAAAAGGATAATCTTCAGGATTTTCCACTAAATTAGCTTTAACAGGATTTTCCCTAATATAATTCCAAGTATTCACAAACTCTTGATGATTTCTCATGATCCGATCATATCTTTCATCTTGCCACACAATGCCAATATGCTTCATAACTTTGGGAATTTGCTCAAACAGAAGTCAAAAAAGAATTACTTGCTGCTTTATCTGATTTTAATAAAAAATTGGAAGAATGTTATGAAAGTCAGCAATCAAGACATAGTAAACATCTTTATTATGAAAGAAGACCTGGACAGTTCTTTAATCAAAATGTTATTAAAACGAGGATTATTAAGATTCAACCTCAGATCAAAAGTTTCACCGCAATGTTTTTAGATGAACCTGATAAAGTTAAGTATTTTGATCAAAAATTAATTGATAGAATTGGAAGTGATATTTTTCACAAAGATCACTATCCAAGTTGCTATTCCTTCCTCAGTCCAATCTTCCTCAATGTAAATCTTCTCATTTTTAATGCGAACATAAACAGAAATTGATTTCACTCGTTTATTATTTTTCCAACCAATATTAAACCAAAGATATTGACTTCTTTGATCATCAAACATTAAAACCTGATCTATATCAGGA
>NZ_JADEWA010000298.1:0-6777 GCF_015207865.1 Dolichospermum sp. LEGE 00246 | reverse complement strand
GTAAATAATTCAGATTGCAGTTGTCGAGAACTAACTATAGGTGGTATATTGATTGATGGTCTTACATCCGCATCTAGTTTAATGATATTATCCTGATTCTGAATACTGAAGGATAGTAATTGGTTTTCTGGGGGTGGTTTTTGTCTTTCTTTCGGTATTGTCAATAAGTGATTAACAACCCAGCGAGCGGCTAGAAGTTCGCGTCGCTGTCCTGCTAAAATTGCTTTATTTAATAAAGGCATTCCTGGTATTCTTAATTTTTCTGTGACTAGATTAATAGCTTGATCAATATTATTAATTCCTGAATTTTGTAAATTATTTCGCAACTTAGCAAATGGCAAAGGAGAATTAATGATTACTGGTTCTGTGAACCAATAATAACCACCATTAGCAACTTCTTGAAGAATGGGGACTAATTGAGAAATTGATATTCCTTTAGGACAATAACCATTTATTCCTATTGCTTTTGCCGCAATGAGCATTTCTGGTTGGGATTTTGAACTTAAAAGTAATATAGGTATGTGGGGATATAAAGCTTTTAGTTGTTTACAGAACTGCAAACCCAATTGTTCATTCCCTAATTCTAAAATGATTAATTTAATTTGCTGAGAATTTACTTGCGCTAAAACCTGTAAAGCTGCGGTATCTGTGGCAACGTCTGCTATAACTTGTAAATTAGGAATAGCTTCCAGTGTTACCTTTAGTCCTAAACGGAAAATTGGATCTGGGTCAATTAATAAGAATTGTAAAAGGCGATCGCTCATTTTTACAAGAGATTTGATTCCTGATTTTTAGGCTAAGTAGGTTGGCGTTGAAAATTGTCGTTATGGCAAGGCAAAAGGCAAGAGGCAAGAGGGTTTGGGCGATTTTACGTTTCTTTACACAGTTTGGTTTTATTGTGTTCACCTACTTAGTTTAAATTCTCAATTCCTAATCATTCACTTTGTCACGATAACCATAAAAGTTAATAGTATATTCAGAAATTTTCATCCCTGTTTGCGCTTCTACTTGACGTAGCAACTCTTCGGGTAATTCTATCTGCACATCTAAAATCTGATTTGTATCTATACAGTTAACATGACTATGGGAATCACTATTATTTCCATATAATCGTCCATCACCATGTTCAATACACTCTATAATACTCTGGCTAGATAAAGCTTCTAGATTTTGATATACCGAAGTATGTCCAATTTCTTTACCTTCTTTATTGAGTCGATCATAAATCTCCCTAGCAGAAAGATGCTCTTTCGCTTGCCAAAGCAACTCCAGTATAAAGCGTCTCTGACGACTGACACGCATTCCTAACATTTGACACCTATCCAAAGCATCTTCTAAGGAACGAATAGGTTTAAGACAACTTCCTTGCTTGTACATATTTCAGGTTGTGAATTCTAGAAATTGGAAATCAATTCAAAATACCCTCACGACAGGACTCACTCCCGCAAAATTAAAGAACACTTTGCCTTTTGCCTGTTTGCTAACTCATAATATTCTCAATTTAAAAAAAACTCATAACAACTTTATCTTAAAATTCCTCTCAATGTCTACCTCAAGTGGTTAAAAAACTGTTACTGTGAATTGTCAACACTGTTGAGTAAGTAAGTATCTATCTATCAGTCCATGACAATCACAATCACCCTCAACAACGATTCTATTTATAGTTTAGATGTATCACCTGCCTTAATGGTGATTGAACCACTGCTGCAAGCAGGAAATATTTCCTCCTATGAACAGCAACTACGTCTAGAAATTAATTATGAACAGGAAGAAAATGATCCACGGGAGTTATCGGAAATTCCCGAGGTAAGACTGTGGTTTGTGCGTCTTGATGCCAAGTATCCTTGGTTACCATTTTTACTAGACTGGAAAGCCGGAGAATTATCTAGATACGCAGCAATGTTAGTACCTCATCAGTTTAGTTCTAAAGAAGGTATCCAGTACAACCCCGAAGCCTTAGAAATATTTTTGATGCACAAAATCTTTATTTTAAGTGATTGGTTGTACAAACAAGATATTGTTAGTCCATCTCGACTCAAATCCTTAGCGCAAATTCTGGGCTATGAATTAGATGATGCTTTCTTTGAAATGATTGAAAAAACTAATTAATTTGGAAAGGGAACAGGTGACAGGGAACAGGTGACAGGTGACAGGTGACAGGTGACAGGTGACAGGTGACAGGTGACAGGGAACAGGTGACAGGTGACAGGTGACAGGTGACAGGTGACAGGTGACAGGTGACAGGGAACAGGTGACAGGTGACAGGTGACAGGTGATAGGGAACAGGGAACAGGGAACAGGGAACAGGGAAAAAATTTCCTTCTGACTCCTGACTCCTGCTAGATGATTTTGAAGCTAAAATCTAAAATCCAAAATTGATAATAGTTAACTTCCCCAAATTTTTTCTAAGACTATTTGGGGCGCAATATCTGCTAGTTTTCCAGTGGGTGAGGTAATAGCTAAGACTTTTTCACTTGCGGGTAATAATTTTTCTGAGTCCGTAGAATTTAGCAAAGCTATTGTATATGTTTCTACTGCTATACTCAATTGCAGAAGACTATTTTCTACAGACAACATTAAACTAGCGCCACCAATGATGGCGGTTAGCTTGCCAATATCATCGGGGGAAGTAACTTTAATATTGTGACAATGTTCTAAAATTGAACGCACAAACGACTCATTATCAGCTTCTTTAATGACAACAACGGGTAAATCTGGTTGTTTTTCTTGGCAAGCTGCAATGATTTTTTGCCAACTTTCTACAGGGTAGGTTGTATCTACATTAGATCCACCAGCATTGATGAGAATAAAACCTGATTCACTTACGCCTAAACGTTTTTGTTCTCCTTGCGCCCATTCGATGTCTACTTTTGGCACATTTACTGATAGTGGTGGACAAGGAGTATTAATCTTTAAAGGTTTGAGTAGGTCATGGTACACTTTTGCCACATATTGGGATAGGTTGGGTGTAATGTGATTAGTGAGAAAAACCGCACCTTGTCCTTGATAGCCAATGCGTGTGGGGATTCCTGTTAACCACATTAGCAAGCCTACTAACCAACTTTGTCCAACAATAATAGCGACATCATACTCACGATCGCGGATCATGCCAACTAAGTTACCCCAATCAGCCAAACTATTACGATCTTTGTAGTCAAAAGTTAATACATCATGAACTGACTTGCTTATTCGGTAAGCAGCCTTTGACTGGGGTTCGACAATGACATCTATCTGCGCGTCGGGATAATAACGCTTAAGATCATCAAGAGTGGCAAAAAAAAGAATTTGGTTATCAATTGAACCAGGTACAAGGGTTACTACACGCATAATATTTATTAACGTTTATTGTTTTATATTTTAGGAGAATATAGGTATTGAGAATTATGAGTCACGATCTTAAAATGTAGGGGCGCAGGGCGTGCGCCCAAGGGTTAGAAGTTAGGAGTTTTTGAATTTTGCTAGTGAAGTTATTCTCAAGAATGGGTATTCTGAATTTATTTAATTAAAGATCAAGGAAAAGTTGTGCATTTACTAATTCCCGCTGCTGGAAGTGGCAAAAGAATGGGCGCTGATGGTAATAAACTTTTATTACAGGTACGTTCAAAACCATTGATTGCTTGGACTTTGTTGGCAGCAGAAGCCGCAAGTTCTATTAGTTGGATAGGAATTGTTTCTCAACCTCAAGATTGGGACAAGTTCAAGTCTATTATCGCTGAATTAAAGCTAAAAAAAACAATAGAATTAATTTCTGGTGGTTCTACTCGTCAAGAGTCAGTTTATAATGGCTTACAGGCATTACCAAGTAATGCGGAACAGGTATTAATCCATGATGGCGCTCGTTGTTTGGCAACACCAGATTTATTTAATGCCTGTTCTGAAGCAATTCTCAATTGTTCTGGTTTAATTGCGGCTGTACCTGTTAAAGATACCATTAAAGTTGTTGATGACAATGGCATAATTAAAAGTACACCAGAACGTAAACAACTTTGGGCGGCTCAAACCCCCCAAGGGTTCGATGTCAAATTGTTAAAACAGTGCCACGCTGAAGGTGTCCGTCAAGGTTGGGAAGTGACTGATGATGCGGCTTTGTTTGAAAAATGCGGTATTGAAGTGAGGATAGTTTCGGGGGAAGAGACTAATTTGAAAATTACTACTCCTCAAGATTTGGCGATCGCAGAATTTATACTTAGTTATAGAGAATAAGCAGGGGGCAAGCAGGGGGAGAAAAATTTTCTAAAATCTAAAATCCAAAATCTAAAATCCAAAATCTAAAATACTGAATGCCCAAGAATATACCTATAGCCGGCAAAATAGAAGCGATTCTTTATTTAAAGGGTAAACCCTTATCACTAAGTGAAATTGCTGAATATGCGAAATGCGATCGCTTCACAGCAGAAGAAGGAATTATCCAACTAATTGAGAATTATTCCCGTCAAGACACAGCTTTAGAAGTCGTAGAAACTGAACATGGTTATAGTTTACAACTGCGGTCAGAATTTCATGATTTAGTGCAAGCTATAATACCAGTAGAATTGGGAGTTGGGGCATTACGGACATTAGCAGCGATCGCCCTCCATAATCCCATATTGCAAAGTGAATTGATTAATTTACGGGGTTCGGGAGCTTATCAGCACGTTCAAGAATTAGTAGAATCCGGTTTCGTCCGCAAACGCCGAGAAAGTGATTCTCGCTCCTTTTCCCTGCAAATAACACCAAAATTTCATCAGTATTTTCAAATCGAACAACTACCCCAAATTTTGGCAATTCCAGACAAAGAACAGCAACTAGAACTGAAGTTAGAAGGATTAGAGGCAGAGGAGGGAACAATTCAAAATTAAAAAACCCTTCTCTATTCCCTATTGCCTTTTCTCTGTAGAAAATGCGCTACCCTATGAATATGGTTTAGAGTAAAATCAGCAGTTAAGCTAATATAAATCGCCAATGGTGTTTGATCCTGACTTTTTGCAAGACGACTCTGAGCAACACCCTAATCAACTTCTGAATGATCGCTTTGGGGACAACCCAAACCAATTACTGAAATATTTACAGCATCAATCTCCTGAAGTTTTAGCCCGTGTAGCCCAAGCTGTCAGCCCCGAAATTAAACAAATCATTTCCCAGAATGTCCAAGGACTCGTGGGAGTGATACCGACAGAACATTTTAATGTGCAAATTACAACAGACCGGGAAAATCTAGCGGGAATACTAGCATCAGCAATGATGACAGGTTATTTTCTCCGCCAAATGGAACAGAGAATGCAATTGGAACATTTATCCAATCAATAGGAGTCAGGAGTCAGGAGTCAGGAGTTCACCAAAAACAAAGAACAAAAAGAAAGTTTCTTCCCCTCCCCCTGCTTCCTATTCCTGTTCTCTGTCCCCTGCTATTGAGGATAATTTCCCGAACGAACCTGAAAGATTTGAGTTTTCCCATTGCGGTTGACTTCTATGGTAAGAATGTCCCCAACACTACTCGATTCGACTATCTTTTGGACTTGAGCCGCAATTTTGATTTGTTTACCATTAACTTTTTGAATCACGTCACCAGGAAGTAATCCTCCTATCTGTGCGGGTGATTTTTCCATGACTTTTCTGATAACAATTCCCACGTCTGGCTGAATGTTTAGCTGATCTTCCGCTTTCAGTCGCTCTTTTGTGGTTGTGGAAATGTCTGTCATCTCAATTCCTAGAAAGGGGTGAGCAACTTCTCCTGTGGTAAACAGTTCATTGGCTACACGAAAGGCGGTTTCAATGGGGATAGCAAAACCAAGTCCTTGAGCATCAGCACGGATAGCAGTATTTACGCCAATAACTTGCCCTTGAGCATTTAAGAGTGGTCCACCAGAATTGCCAGGATTAATAGCTGCATCTGTTTGGATAAAACTAACGCGCTTATTAGGAACGCCTACTTGGGCGCTAGTTCTGTCCGTGGCACTGATAATGCCAATAGTGACAGTATTATCTAAACCTAACGGATTGCCTATAGCGATCGCCCATTGTCCAGGAATTAAATTTTGTGAATTACCTAACTTGACTATCGGCAACTTGTGGGCGGAAATTTTAACTGCGGCTATATCTGTCACCGTATCAACCCCTACCACCTTCCCCTCAAAACTCCGCCCATCTTTGAGGGTAACTTGAACCGTGTCTGTATCTGCCACTACATGAGCATTAGTTAATAACTTACCATCCTCACTCAGTATAAATCCTGAACCTGTCCCTCGCTCAACTTTTTCTGAGGGGATTGGTTGTTCATCCTCTTTAAAAAAATGGCGAAATAAGGGATTTTTGAGAGCTTCAGTCATCGGATTTGATACTTTACGAATTGCATTAATTCGCACAACCGCAGGACCAACTCTGCCGACAGCAGTGGCGATAAAATTGATATTATCACTTCCCGAAGTGTTAAGTATGCCATTGACAGGTTGAGGAGCAGCAGATTCAGCAGGTAAAGTTACTGCCACATTTTTCAATTCTTGAAATGAAAGATTGTGCGTCCAAAAATAACGACTAACAAATACACCACCACCAGAGCCAATTACCACCAAACCTAGATAAACAGCCAGTTGCTTCCAAGATACATTCATAATTATTAAGAATAATGGCACTCAAGGACAGATGAAAGCTTATCTCTTTAGTGTAATCAAGCAAACCTTCAGTGAACAGATCATTTGAGCGATAAATATCAAAAATTTGTCAGCATATTCGGGGATCATATCTAGTAGTCTGTCAACCCGAAAATGAGGGGTGAAGGGGGGTAGGGGGAGAAGAGAGGTG
>NZ_JADEWA010000297.1:0-6790 GCF_015207865.1 Dolichospermum sp. LEGE 00246 | reverse complement strand
GGTGGGGGAGGTGGGGGGAGCAACGGGTTCTATGGCTATATCGGTCGGTTTGAGGTTAGTTTGCAGAGGTAGCCTAACTGTAAAAGTTGAGCCTTGATCCTCACCTGGACTGGTGGCTGAGATTGTACCACCGTGAAGTTCTACCAAATGACGCACGATGGCAAGCCCTAGTCCCAAACCTGGATTTGACTTGGTTTTAGTGCCATCAGATTGGCGGAAACGGTCAAATACATAAGGGAGAAAGTCAGAACTAATACCTTTTCCTGTGTCCTTAACTTGAATTTCAGCTTGAAAATCACTGTAATTTAAACTGATATCAATTCTTCCACCTGGGGGAGTAAATTTAATTGAGTTAGAAAGTAAATTCCAAATTACCTGTTGCAAGCGGATTGGATCTCCGACTATAGTGTAGGAACTAGAATCTAGTCTTGATTGAATTTGAATATTTTTCGATTCTGCGGATAAATTCACTACTTCTATAGCCGCTGAAATCACAGGAATCAGCTTAATGGGCTGGACATCGAGACGCATACTACCACTGCTAATTCGGGAAACATCCAATAAATCCATAATTAACAGGTTTTGAGCTTGGGCGGCGCGTTCAATTGCTGCTAATGCTTGTTCAGTCCTAGCTTCATCCAGCTTCTTATGACGCAACAAAGTTGACCAACCTAGTAGGGAATTGAGGGGGTTTCGCAACTCGTGAGAGAGAATGGATAAAAAATCATCCTTGGCGCGGTTAGCTGTTTCTGCGGCTGTCCGCGCTGATTGTTCCTGTTCTAGGAGTTGAATCCGTTCTGCTTCAAACTGCTTCTGTTTAGTAATATCCTCGATCACTAGCAAGATCAGTAGGTCATCGCCTATATGCGGCATTTGTCGGGCATTGAGGCGCATAACCTTGTGTCCAATTTGCTCAAAAATATGCTCAACTTCCACATCTTGAAACTGGGTTTGGTAGGTGATAACATCTTCTAAGAGCGATCGCAATTGAGAAATATCCCACTGTCCATTACCGATTTCATAAATCAGGTGATCTTCTGTTTCTTCTCGCACCACCCTAAATGTGTCGTAGAAAAATTGATTAGCCGTAACCACCCGTAAATCTGCATCCAAAACCACTAAAGATTGGCGAACAGTATCTACAATCGCCTCTGAATAATTACGGGCTGCTGTGAGTTGATCCGTACTATGTTTCAGTTCATCAATATCCACTAAAACTACCACAGCACCATCAATTTTATTATCTATTGTCCGATAGGGTCTAATGCGTAAATCATACCAATGACCATCCTGGTCTTGCACTTCCTGAGTTTTAAAATTCAGAGAGCTAATTACTTCTAAAATTTGTGCTTCTAAATCCGGTATACTTAACTTATGTTTAATATCACTTAATGGTCTGCCGACATCGGAAGGAATCAAATTAAATATTAATCCCGCCACTGGAGTAAAGCGGCGAATCTCTAAATTACCACCTAACATAAGAATAGAAATATTAATACTACTCAGGAGATTTTGTAAATCACTGCTGACCTGATTAGATTCGAGATTCCGCCGTTGTAGCTCATCATTAATAGTATTTAATTCTTCATTAGTCGCCTGAATTTCTTCCTTTGCCGTTTGTAATTCCTCATTGGTACTTTGCAACTCTTCATTACTAGAAAGAATTTCCTCATTCGCTGCTTTCAAATCTTGATTAGAAGCTTGCTGTTCTTCAATAATTGATTGCAAATACTCTTTATTATTTTTTAATTCCTGTTGCAAATCAGCAATTTCTTGGATATAAATGTTGTTTTGCTTCTGCACAGATTCAACATCGCTATTTAATAATGCTTCTACAGAAGTAACTGCTGGCAATAATTCCATAAACAAAACTAAAAACAAATCCTCTGCCTCTTGACTAGGCATTTGAAAAGGAATTATCTCAATATTCACCAGTCTAACTAACTCATTTTTGATGATTTTTATCCCTTCTTTTTTAACTGCTACCCGCTGCCGTTTAGCTTGATGAATACAGGTACGTAGATCTAACCGGAATTCTTCCTTGGCCATTTTCAGCAAATTAAAACTGGGTTTGCCCGGTGCTGGTTCTAAATACAGACTTGTCTGACCTCGAAATTGCAAAATTTCTAAATTCTTATCAATAAGCACACCCACAGGAGAAAATTGATTTAATACAATCCTGTCAGCTTGTTTCTGTATTTCTATATCATTCCAGGAAATATCAGGTGCTGGTAGTTGCCGTTTGGGACTTTCCACAGGTTTGTGACTGGGGATGATTTCAATCGCTAATGGGACAGATATAACTTTTCGAGCATATATTTTGTACTTTTTATCCACCACAGCAAATAACTCAGCAAAATCTCCCACACTTTCTGATGTACCTAACATCAAAAAGCCTGTAGGTTTAAGACTGTAATGGAAGATTGGCACAATTTTCTTCTGGACAGGAGAAGCCAAATAAATTAAGACATTGCGGCAACTAATGAGATCCAATCGAGAAAAAGGCGGATCACTAATCAGGTTTTGTTTAGCAAAAACACACATTTCTCGGATTAACTTGCTAATTTGGTAGCCATTCTCTATAGGCACAAAGAAACGCTGCAATCGTTCGGGAGAAATATCTGCCACTTGGTTGGGTTTGTAAATACCACTTCTCGCTTTTTCTATAGCTATCTCATTCACATCTGTAGCAAAAATTTGGATAGGGATATTCATTCCCTGATGCATTAAGAATTCTATTAAGCAGATGGCTATAGAGTAAGCTTCTTCACCAGTTGAACATCCTGCTATCCATATACGGATAGGATCATCAGTTTGACGTTCCTTAGTAATAAGTGGAAATACTTTAGTTCTTAAAGCTTCAAATGCCTCTGGATCTCGGAAAAAACTGGTGACAGTAATTAATACATCTTGATATAATGCGTTAACTTCAACTGGGTGAGTTTGGAGAAAACAAATATAATCTTCTAGTTTATCTAATCTATACAACATCATCCGGCGCTGAATTCGCCGCTTCAAAGTAGTATGTTTATAATAGGTAAAATCAACACCAGTAGCTGCCCGGAGAATTTGGAAAATATTTAATAAAGGATCTGCTGGTTCGGTGGTGACTTCAGTGGCTGGAACTGATTCTGATTCTGTAATGTAGGGATGAGAGCTTATGTTCGCTAGTTTATCAGCAATTTGTTGGGGAGTGAGGATAAAGTCTACATAACCAGAAGCAACAGCAGTATTCGGCATGGTACTAACCATTCCCGGTTCTTCAGCTTGGGCAAAGGTAATACCTCCTGCACCTTTGATACTTTCTAAACCCCTTGTACCATCTTCATTCCCCCCCGACAGTACCACGCCAATGGCTTTACTGCCTAAATCATCTGCTAAAGACAACAGGAAACTATCAATAGTCATTGCCAAACCGCGAGTTTTCTCACGGGGGCTGAGTTGCAGCACTCCTTGAGCTATGGTCATGGTGACATTAGCCGGAATCACATAAACATGATTCGGTTGTACTTTTATCCCTTCCTGCGCCTCAGTTACAGGCATTTGGGTGGTGCGGGAAAGAATATCGGGTAACATACTTTTTTGGTTGGGACTTAAATGCTGTATCAGCACAAATCCCATACCCGTATCTATTGCTAAATGGCTCAATAGTTGGGTAAATGCCTCTAAGCCACCCGCAGAAGCACCAATCCCGACAATGGGAAATAATTCTTTTTCTTTTCCTGGCTGTTGTGGAGATGGTTGAGCAGTGGCATCATTGGCTGGAGATTTTTTGGTAGACCGCTTACTATTCATGCTATGCACCCGATTAAAGTTTGGGGCTTGAATATTTTGAACGACGGAAATTTTATCTTCCTAGATTTACTTTAGCGAAATATGAGTTGTATGATATACGTATGAAAGCGGTATTTTTGAGAAAATATAAAAATAAGTATTTATATCGTGATAAATCTTGTGCGTATCTTGACTTTACTCTATATCATCCCCAAAGCAATATAGCAGGGAACAGGGAACAGGGAACAGGGAACAGAGTTAAAAGTCCTTCGGTGTATGGTTTTTTAGGTAAATTCTGTATCTCATTCAAGTGCATACCGCTATAACCAAAATCAATAAAATCGTGACCCAAATTTCCGACAATATAATAAAACTATGCTTTCTAGTTACCAATTATGACTATAGCCACTGAACGCCAAATTACACTAGAAGATTTTCTCAAGTTACCAGAAACTAAACCAGCATCAGAATTTATTAATGGGGAAATCCTGCAAAAAGCCATGCCACAAGGTGAACACAGTCGTTTACAGATTAAATTTTGTACTAATATCAATCAAGTAGCGGAAACACCCAAGATTGCTTATGCCTTCCCAGAACTACGCTGTACTTTTGGTGGTAGTACCATTGTGCCTGATATTGCGGTGTTCCGGTGGGAAAGAATTCCTAAAACTGAATCAGGGAGAATTGCTAACCGCTTTGAAATTCATCCTGATTGGGTAATAGAAATTCTTTCTCCTGAACAACCACAGAAAAAAATATTAACTAAATTATTACATTGTTCTCGACATGGAACTGAATTAGGTTGGTTATTAAATCCCGAAGAAGAAAGTGTATTAGCTGTATTTCCTGGACAAAAAATAGAAATATATGAAGGTGATGATAAGTTACCAATTTTGGCAAATATAAATTTGGAATTGACAGTTAAAGAAATTTTTGGTTGGTTGAGTTTTGGTTGATGATTATTAAAGCCAGTTTTACTCCTGACTCCTGAATTCTACTGTATCATTATAATATTTACCATGCAAGCTGATACAAAGGCATTTACCTCTACAAAAATCTGGACTTGGCAAGATTTTCCTATTTGTTACCAAACTCAAGGGAAGACAGGACCCGCTGTAATTCTGATACATGGATTTGGTGCATCCTGGGGACACTGGCGCAAAAATATTCCAGCTTTAGCCGCAAATTGCCGAGTTTATGCAATTGATTTAATTGGTTTTGGGGGTTCAGCTAAACCCAAGCCAGGAGAAATTACCTATACCTTAGAAACTTGGGGACAACAAGTAGCAGATTTTTGTCGGGAAGTGGTGGGTGAACCTGCATTTTTGGTAGGTAATTCTATTGGTTGTATTGTCGCTATGCAAGCGGCGGTAATTAACCCGGATATGGCGTTGGGAACTGCTTTGCTTAACTGTTCTTTGCGGTTATTACATGATCGTAAACGTCCAAGCTTACCTTGGATTAAGCGATTTGGTACACCAATTTTACAAAACTTTCTAGCAATTAAACCAGTAGGTAATTTCTTTTTTAATCGTCTAGCTCAACCACCAACAGTTAAAAATATTCTTTTACAAGCTTATGCTAAGGGCGAAACGGTGACAGACGAGTTAGTAGATATTTTGATGACACCGGCAAAAGATCCTGGGGCTGCGGCTGTATTTTTAGCTTTTACTGCTTATTCTAGTGGTCCTTTAGCGGAAGACTTATTACCTATAATATCTTGTCCAGTCATTATTTTATGGGGAACAGCTGACCCTTGGGAACCTATTAATTTAGGTAGAGAGTTAGCCAATTTCCCCCAAGTTCAAAAGTTTATTCCTTTAGAAGGTGTAGGACATTGTCCTCAAGATGAAGCTCCTGAGTTGGTAAATCCAATTTTACTTGATTGGATTGGTGAACTACTAGTACCGTAGGGCGGAATTAAAAATCAACTATTAAAAATAAAAAAAAGCTGATTACACAAGCTTTTCAGAAATTTTTAATGGTTGATTGATTTACGCCCGGCGGCACTAGTACAGAAAAAAAGCAAATTCAGAGAAATTAACTTTAAACTATTAAGACTGATTTTGTAGCCTAGGCTAACTTACCACCATCCGTGGCGACGATGACCACGCCAGCCACCATGCCGACCACCACGCCGGCCACCATGCCAGCCACCATGCCAGCCACCATGACCACCAGATAGAAGTTGCTGTTCTTCTACGGATAGTTCTACAACTAAATCAAATGGGATATTTTGAGATGGAATATTTTGGTTTGACATAATAATTGTTAACCTCAATTAATTTTTTGCTAGGTTTTGTACAACCATATTTACTTTTATAAAGATATTTCTGATCAATTTAATGAT
This sequence comes from Dolichospermum sp. LEGE 00246, assembly GCF_015207865.1. Taxonomy (NCBI): domain Bacteria; kingdom Bacillati; phylum Cyanobacteriota; class Cyanophyceae; order Nostocales; family Aphanizomenonaceae; genus Dolichospermum; species Dolichospermum sp. LEGE 00246. The sequence goes on along the minus strand of NZ_JADEWA010000297.1, from coordinate 666 downwards.
TCTATGGTTAGAAATATTATTTGATAACTTATATCATTTGATGCCAATAAATCAACTTATTATATAACTAGAGATAGACTCATGCAATTTTATTTAAAGCCTGATGATAAAAAAGGAAGGAGGAGAAAATTAAGCCAGAATTTTGGCATAAGATACTGCTAATGTTTGATATCAAGCAATCTATCTGAAAATTTCTCCTCACCCTATAATTACAAAATTGAAACCCTAAGACTATCAAAAATAGTCCAGTTAGATATTTTGCCTATTTAGGAAGAGTATGAACTATCACACTAGTCGTTACGCTCAGGATAGCTATCTTCTCTGAAATAAGGTGTAGGTCGATCATATTTTGGATAGTCTTTACCACATTTTTTAGGTTTACAACAACAGGGAGGGAGTGACTGGTAACATCCCCCAGATAAAAGTTGTTGTTCTTCTGCTGATAGTTCTACAAGCAACGTAGATTTATTATCTTGATTTAACATTATAAGCCTCACTTAGTTGAATTATTTCCGGTTTTAATTTGCTGACAACTTCACGATAAAATCAGATTTCATGTTTTTATTCAACATGATTATTAGCCTCAATTTATGAATAAGTGAATGTTGCCTATACTTCTTTTATAACTATTAATAATTAGAAAAAAATGCCCCCTTAGTCATAGGT
>NZ_JADEWA010000296.1:0-6800 GCF_015207865.1 Dolichospermum sp. LEGE 00246 | reverse complement strand
TATAAGAGACAGGAGGGTTAGGGTGGGGTAAAAAATATTTGATACATCAACCATAACTTTTAAAACACCCTCTCACACAGTTTGGTTTTATTGTGTTCACCTACTTAGGTTAATCATTCTTTTTTCCGGCTCTAACACTTCCTCTAACATACCTCTAAGATACAAGGATGGGTGAGGGACGTTTAAGAAGTGTGGCGATAGCTTGCGTGGCGACGTAGGAGCCATAGCCATAACCCAACACCTCCTAAGCTGTTGTGCATTTAGTTTGTATAATTCTAGCGGGCAAGATGCCCGCACTACAAAGTTCAAGTAAATTATGGTTATCAAATTTAGCTGCGTAACAGCTTACTATCCTCTCGCTAATGTTGGGTTATGCCTTCAGGCTACGCGAACACTTTGTTCAACCCAACCTTGTATCTTAGAGGTATGTTAGAGGAAGTGGTAGAGACTTTTTTCCTTCTTCCCTCTTTCTGACTCCTTCTTCTGATTAAACCCAGAATACCGAGATAGACTGTACTATAAATATAGTCTGTAAAGAAATGTAAATATAATGATGCTACAAGATAAAGTTATTGTCATTGTCGGTGCTACTGGTGGTGTTGGTGCTACCTTAACTCGTAAGTTATCCTCCACTGGTGCGCGGTTGGTACTTGCAGCTAGGCACGGGGAAAGTTTAGCTGCATTAGCAAATGGATTATCAGCAAATGTGCTGACAGTTCCCACCGATATTACTCAACCGCAACAGGTGGAAGCGTTAATCCAAGCAACAATATCCCAGTTTGGACAAATTGATGTCCTGGTAAATGCAGCCGGAGCGGGGATTCTCAAAGCCTACAACAACATTGAATCGGCAGATTTAGAAGCAATGCTGGATCTAAATTTAAAAGGCTGTTTTTACACGACTCAAGCAGCAGCGAAGGAGATGCAAAAACGGAAATCTGGTCATATTTGTAATGTTGTCGGTATTCTTGGTAAACATTCAATGCCTATGGCTGCGGCTTATTCTGCATCTAAGTTCGGTGTGGTGGGTTTTAGTAAATGTATAGCGGAAGAACTGAAACGTTTTGGGGTGAAAATGACACTTTTTTACTTTGGAGGGATAGATTCTCCTTTTTGGGATAAGGTAAATTTAAAAGTAGATCGGAGTAAGATGCTGAGTTGTGAGACTGCGGCAAGTGCTATTTTTTATGCTTTATCGGCTGAACCACAGGCTATACCTATGGAAATTAATATTCAACCTGAGAGTCATTTATTTTTTTAGTATGTGATAGATCAAGGTGATAGTAAATACTGGATTTAAAAGAAATTATGCTGCAAATTGATCACGTTCACTTTTATGTCGAAGATGCCCAAAGGTGGCGAGATTGGTTTGTATATTGTCTTGGTTTTCAAGCAGTGAATGATGGTATTTTTCCCAGGTTTTTTCATCATCCAAAATCCTTACATACTTGTACAGAAGTGGTGAAAAGTGGATCTGTCTACTTTTTGCTTTCTTCTGCAATTTTACCGACTAGTCCGGTGGCTGAGTTTTTACGTGAACATCCTCCTGGTGTGGCTGATATAGCTTTTGTAGTTGATGACGTGGAAGATGTGATAGCAAGGGCTATAAGCAATGGTGCAAGGATTCTCCAACCTGTTCAAGATGGTGGATTTTGTCAGTATGCTAAAATTGCTGCTTGGGGTGGTTTAAATCATACGTTAATTAGTAGGGAAAAGGCAAAAATAGTAGAGGTTGACAATATTTCCCGTCATTTCATTACTGCTATTGATCATTTAGTTTTAAATGTGGGTGTGGGTGAGTTGGCAATTGCTGTTAATTGGTATGAAAAAATATTTGATTTTCAACCTCAACAAAGTTTTAATATTAAAACTGATCGTTCCGGTTTGCATAGTCAGGTAATGATTTCTCCTAATGGCAATATTCAATTACCAATTAATGAACCGGCTTCACCTAGTTCGCAAATTCAGGAGTTTTTGGAGGTGAACAGAGGTGCAGGTATTCAACATATTGCTTTATTAATACCTGATCTTGTTGATGCAATTTCTCGGTTTCGGGCTGCTGGTTTATCTTTTCTGTCTGTTCCTCAAAATTACTATTTCCAACTCCAACAACGATATAAGTTTTCTCTGTCAACTGAAGAATTGCAAGCCATATCTGACCAAGAAATTCTGGTAGACTGGCATGAAGATTCTCAACCAGGGCAGTTATTATTGCAAATTTTTAGTCAACCAATTTTTTTTAAACCAACTTTTTTCTTTGAGTTTATTGAACGTCGTTCTCTTGCCCAAGGTTTTGGCGAAGGTAATTTTCTGGCTTTATTTCAAGCGATTGAACGGGAACAAATTAAACGCGGTTTTGTTAGGGGTTAGGAGATTTTTAATTGCATATTTAAAATCCAAAATTAGGTTATAGTGGTAATCACGGTTTATGCAATATAATTTAGGGCGCAGGGACTGCGCCCCTACAGGCTTTACGGGCATTGGATAATGGTGGTATGAAAATCAAAAATTCCCTTTCTCACACTCTTATTCTTTGCGCCTCTGCGTCTCTGCGTGAAACAAATTCATACTTTCATTCAAGTCCATAGCGTTACAAGGAGGTTAATAGAAGAAATTAAAGATATTGCTACTTACTGAGAACGTTGAATATTACCTGATTTTACCCAACCTTCTTTATCAGTATCAGGAATGCGGATTTTTTGCCATTTTTTATCGGCACTTTCTTCTAAAATAATTACTTTTTTATTACCACCAACTCCACCAGTAGTGGAAGAATTTGTGTCTGGTTCAGACCGCATACTTAACCCATCTGCCCAAGTGACAGTTCCTTCGTAGGCATCTGGTGGTAGTGGTTTGGGTGATTCTGTGGGTGTAGGGCTAGATGTGGGGTTGGGAGTAGCTAGTTTTTTAGATGGGGATTTGGCAATGGCTTTGGGCTTTTTGGCTTGAAAAGAAGGATTATCATTAGGATACATTGGCTTGGGAGGAGTTACGGCGGTACGGTTAACAAAATAGAGGGCAACTGTTAAGCCAGTACCTAATAAAACTGCGATCGCTAAGACAAAACCGAGTATAACTTTAAGTAAGTTTGTCAGCATATAGTAGGGAATTAGTAATTGGTAATTGGTAATTGGTAATTGGTTAGTTTTTTCTTCTTCCTTCTTCCTTCTTTCTTTTCTTACTTCTGATAAAGGGCGCGGTCCCCGCGCCCCTACCTCCTAACTCCTATAATTGACGTTGAATGCGATCGCTTAAAGGACTATATTTAGATGCTAGACGCGCCCTACCGGCGGCTGCCCATTCTTGGAGTTTTTGAATCTGTTCCACAGCGGTTCGCGCTAAGGGGATAATTTGACTGGCAGCCTCTAAAATATCATCAGTGGTGAAATCACGGTTTTGACTAAAGCCAATGTGCATGGCTTCAATTAACGTTTGTTCAATTTCTGCACCGGAAAAATCGGGAGTTTCGTAGGCTAATCTCTCGATTTCATAGCTGTTCAAATTATGGGGACGCAATCGGGATAAATGCACATTGAAAATAGCTTTTCTTTCTTCTTGGCTGGGTAAACCGACAAAGAAAATTTCATCAAATCGCCCTTTTCGTAACATTTCTGGTGGTAAAGCCTGAATATCGTTAGCAGTAGCTACGACAAAGACAGGGGAAGTTTTTTCCGCTAACCAATTAATAAAAGTCCCAAATACTCGGCTTGTAGTTCCCGCATCACCTTTGCTACCCAAACCAGAAAAAGCCTTATCAATTTCATCAATCCAGAGTATACAGGGAGCGAGCGCTTCTGCGACTTGAATCATTTGCCGAGTGCGGGATTCTGACTCACCCACCAAACCGCCAAATAGCCGCCCTACGTCTAATCGTAACAGAGGTAAGTGCCAATGGTGAGCGATCGCCTTGGCGGTTAAAGATTTCCCAGTTCCCTGAATTCCCACCAACATTAACCCACGAGGATGAGGTAAACCGTATTGTCGGGCTTTTTCGCTAAACGAACCCCCACGCCGAATTAACCAATCCTTCAAATTATCCAAACCACCAATATCAGTAATTTCTTCAGTGGCGGGGTAAAAATCAAGAATTTGGGTTTGGCGGATAGTTTGCCGCTTTTCTGCCAAAACTAAATCTACATCTTCTGGTTCTAATTGTCCATGAGTGGCGATTCCTCGCGCCAATACCCGGCGGATTCTTTCCATAGACAACCCTTGACAAGAACGCACCAAATCATCCAAAAACTTGCCAACAGGTGGATTTCCAGTAGCTTGTAACAACCGTTCCACCTCCGTTTTGATTTCCGGGGCGTTAGGTAAAGGAAACTCAACCACCGTCAGCACTTCCGTTAAATCATCAGGAATAGCAACGCGAGGGGATAATAAGACAATATTTTTCGGTTGGGATTTCAGGAGTCGGGCTAAATTACGGAGTTTGCGAGAAATAGCCACATCATCCAAAAATCTATGATAATCTCGTAAAATCAATACCGCAGGTGCAGCGGCAGTCAACTTTTCCACAAACTCCAAAGCCTGTAAAGGATTGCGTTTACCAAACCCCACATCATTCGGACTACCCTGATAACCGTCCACAAAATCCCAAGTATACACCGGACGATTACCTTGATTTGTCGCCTCTTCCCGAATCGCCGCCTCTACCCGTTCCTCCTCATAAGTAGGAATATAAATCAACGGATAACGGGCGCGGAGTAACAATTTAAACTCATCACGAAAATTCATAAAAACAAGTATGGCTAAAGCCGTATTATCAAAATCAATAAGGTTTAGTATAATACTATATCCGATTGTACACCCCCCATTGAGAATCAATGCAGACTTACCAGAGTGAAATTAAAAAATCAAAGATTATAAACTCTTACTCTCTGCGACTCTGCGCCTCTGCGTAAAACAAATCCAAAATAAAAATCCATGCTTACCCAAGATAAAAAACAAATCAACTGGAAACCTATTATCAAAAAATTTGTCGCTGTAGTTGGTGAAAAAGGCGTAGTTCAACGTAAAGAAGAACTCCTCACCTATGAATGTGACGGTTTAACCAGCTACAAACAACGTCCCCCAGTTGCAGTATTACCCAGAACCACAGAACAAGTATCAGAAATTGTCAAAATTTGCAATCAATACTCCGTTCCTTTTATCGCTAGAGGTTCAGGAACAGGTTTATCTGGTGGTGCTTTACCAACAGAAAATTCCGTTTTGATTGTCACTTCTTTAATGCGACAAATCCTCAGCATTGACGTAGAAAATCAACGGGCCGTAGTGCAACCAGGAGTAATTAATAGTTGGGTGACACAAGCAGTTAGCGGTGCTGGGTTTTATTTTGCCCCTGACCCTTCCAGTCAAATTATTTGTTCCATTGGTGGCAATATTGCCGAAAATTCTGGGGGAGTCCATTGTTTAAAATATGGTGTAACAACAAATCATGTTTTAGGTTTAAAACTTGTGCTTCCTGACGGTGAAATAGTTGATGTTGGTGGACAAATTCCTGAAATGCCGGGTTATGATTTAACAGGTGTATTTGTCGGTTCAGAAGGAACATTAGGGATTGCCACAGAAATCACCTTAAAAATCCTCAAAAGTGCCGAATCAATTTGTGTATTACTCGCAGATTTTACCAGCGTAGATGCTGCGGCTGCCACTGTTTCTGATATTATCAGCGCGGGGATTATTCCTGGTGGCATGGAAATGATGGATAATATTAGTATTAATGCTGTAGAAGATGTTGTTGCCACTAATTGTTATCCCCGTGATGCCACAGCTATTTTATTAGTAGAAATTGATGGTTTAGAAGTAGAAGTTTCTGCAAATAAACAGCGAGTTATAGAAATTTGTCGCCAAAATGGGGCACGAAATGTCACCAGTGCTAGTGACCCAGAAACTAGATTAAAATTATGGAAAGGCAGAAAAGCGGCTTTTGCGGCTGCGGGACATATTAGCCCTGATTATTATGTGCAAGATGGCGTAATTCCTCGGACTCAATTACCTTATGTCCTCCAAGAAATTGAGAGATTAAGTCATGAATATGGTTATCCTATTGCCAATGTTTTTCATGCTGGAGATGGGAATTTGCACCCATTAATTTTATTTGATAATTCTGTACATGGAGAATTAGAAAAAGTCGAAGAATTAGGGGGAGAGATTCTCCGGCTATGCGTAAGAGTAGGTGGTAGTATTTCCGGTGAACATGGTATTGGTGCTGATAAGAAATGCTATATGCCAGATATGTTTAGCGAAGCTGATTTAGAGACTATGCAATGGGTAAGACAGGTATTTAATCCCCAAGGTTTAGCAAATCCCGGCAAGATTTTCCCCACACCCCGCACTTGTGGAGAAGCAGCGAAAGCCTCCATTCAACAATTCCCAGGAGTAGAAAGATTCTAAGTAGGGTGAGGTTTCCCCGCCCAGAAATGAAAAAGAAATCTCTCTATTTCTCCTCCCTCTGCGTCCTCTGCGCCTCTGTGGTTCGTTTTTTTCATTTATTGCTTATTTTTGGTAAGTTTCAACAAGTAGATGCTACTGACTCTCGTGAAAAAGGAGGAACAGGTTTAGATTTAGCTATTTGTCGGAGTATTAGTATTACAAATAACAGAAATGCTGCAATGAAATAATGTTCTATGGCATTACTCAGATCCAAGGCTGCAAGGCTGAAAATATCCTCACGGGGGAGGAGAAGCAGTTTTGCCATCTTCAAAAAATCTTTAGAATTCTTCACATATCACTTATAATTCTAAAAGATACATAAATATTGTGTCTTTTTTACTGTTTTATTAAAAAATATCCATATC
>NZ_JADEWA010000295.1:0-6803 GCF_015207865.1 Dolichospermum sp. LEGE 00246 | reverse complement strand
CCCTTGTAGGGGAGGGTCAGGGAGGGTCAGGGAGGGGTGCGGGGAGAGGTTTGGAGAGGGGTTTCATATTTGGTTAAACTATGAACCGTTTGCAGTATAAACGAGAGCGATAGCGAAGCGCTCCGTAGGAATCGCGTTTCCGCCATGAACCCTTAGTAGTAATTTTACCATCTTCATGCCAGATAATATAATTCTTAGCTCCTCTAGAGGGAACAAACATCGCTTGAGCAAGGATTTCCAACTCAATTTTGATACCAGTAGGTAAAGCATTTTGCAGCTTTTCAAATATCAGCAGTGGTTCAGAGTGGGAGAAAAACACACCATCAGTATCACTTTCAACCTGGATACCTCCCGCTTTTTCAATCACATCAATCATGAATCGCAGAATCCGTCTACCATAAGCTGTAACCAGTGCAGCAGCTTCCATATCGTTAAAACCAATACCAGAAGTCCCATAAAAGCCAAACAACGAGTTGATTAACACTTTGAGAGCCGCTTCAGCTTGTTTAGCAGCTAAATCTCCAGCTTTTCCTAATTCTTTGAGTCTGAGTCGTTCCCTGGTGAGATAATCGAGAATACTTAACCCCACTCGTTGCGTATTTGGAGATGTCTACTTTATCTGTATTTATCCTGTTTATCCTTTCATCTTTTTTGTCTGAATCAGGATGTCCAGGATTTAAGGATTTACAGGATTTAATTACGATTATGTGCATCTTTATCCAGAATGGGTATAAGCTGAGAAACATTTAATTTGCATAATTAAAACAGGCAGGATGCCTGTTCCACAAGAGTTTTAGTTGTAAGCAATATACAATCTAAATGTCCAACAGCTTATTCATCCTGTTCATCCTTTAATCCTGGTTATCCTGATTCAGACATTATTTATTTAAGGCTTCTTAGGTTTTTGAGGTTTTTGAGATTTTGTTTTATTGTGGGCAACTAAATGTGGATATTGATCTTGCATTTCTAAAAGTTCGGGGACAGTCACGAATTCATAACCCTGTTTACGGAACTTGCTAATGATTTCTGGTAAAGCCTTGACAGTATGAGAGCGATCGCCACCGCCATCGTGCATTAACACAATACCCCCTGGTTTGGCTTCCCTAAAGATGTTATTAATTAGTCTTGGCACACCCGGACGTGAATAGTCCATAGAATCAGACGACCACATAATAACAGCATATTTATTACTTTTAGCATAAGCCGCTACTCCATTCCTCATGTTTCCTCCTGGTGGACGAAACAGACTGGTTTTTATACCAGTAGTCTTATAAATTATGTCTGTTGTATTAGCAACTTCGTAAGCTGCTGTCTGTGCATTCATGTGATGATACCAATGATGCCAAGTATGATTAGCAATAATATGACCATCTGTAACTACCCGTTTTGTTAAATCTGGATAGTTTTTGACATTTTGTCCAACAACAAAAAATGTCCCCTTAATATTATTTTTCTTGAGGATATCTAATACTTTGGCGGTGCTACTAGGCCAAGGTCCGTCATCAAACGTTAGGGCAATAACTTTTTTTCCTGGGGGAAGTTTAGCCTCGCTAATGACAATCCCTTGAAAGTTAGATGGTACATCAGTGGAAACCCCTTTGGCTTGTGCTTCTTGTTGCCAAGTGGTAAGCATTTCTGTTTTAAATTCCTCTAACCGCTGCTGAGTTTTCACATTAGCTGCAATATCTTTATTTTTAACAACTACACCTTGACTTTGAGCATCAGAGATTTTCGCTTTGAATAAAATCATCAAAGCAATGCTTAAAGTGCCAGTTAGTCCAAGTATTGCAATTAATATTCCCTGGGTTCCAAAAAAAGACTTATTATTTTCCACAGTGTAACTCCTTCAAGGGGCGAGCAACCATTGATGGCAGTGATAGCTCTGACGGTAGGTTATAACACATTTTTCTAAAAATTGAGATAGTTTACCATACTCTGAAGTATGATGTCCTTGGTATTCATGTACATTCTGTTGATTGAACTCATGATTCACTATTAAAGAAAAAATGATAATTAACTCAAGATAGTTTCTCATTTATGAATGAGATTTAGTAGTTACATTAGTTACTAATCTAACCTTGAGTGGATATACTTTTATCATAGATTGATAACTTTTCCATAATAGTGGATTTAGCAGAAAAAATTAACATTTGTTCTGTTAAGTTGATTTTTTCCAAATCACTAATATTACCCCAGTGACAATCAAACCTAGTCCAAAAACACGGGTTAGAGAAATAGGTTCTTTTAAAACAAAGTAACCTAGTAATACAGAAAATATATAACCAATAGATACAGCAGGGGCAGCAACGCTGAGATTGATTCTGGTTAGGAGTAATATATAGGTTACTGCACCAATACCATAACAGGTTAATCCTAATAAAACTTCTGGTATGGTGATCATGTTGAGAATGAGATTAATAATGTTTCCTATATGAACTTTACCTAATTTAATTGCCCCCATTTTCAAAAAAAATTGTCCTGCTACACTAATAAGAACTGATATTAGCAGTAAACTAAATTCTGGTATTGACACTGATATTACCTTAATTTTATTGATAACGGTGATTGGTGGGATGAAATAGGATGGAGGGCGCAGACCCTGCGCCCCTACGTTTTTGAGATTTAAAACTATTGAATAGTATTATTTTTTTTAAGTCAACATTTTAGTTTTTTGTAAAGCCTCCACTTTCTTTTAATGTATAAAGAGGACGACCTTTCACTTCTTCATATATTCTGCCAATATATTCACCTAAAATACCAATACAAACTAATTGGACTGAACCCAAGAAAAACATGGAAATTGTAATTAATGTGTAACCAATTAAGTGAGAGACTGGGGCAAAGATTCGCCAATAAAGCACTAATACTATCATAATCATAGCAATCGTAGCTGAGATGATACCTAAGTAGGTTGCCAGTCGTAAGGGAACTGTAGAGAAAGAGATAATACCATCAATTGCCAGGGATAAAGATTTACCAAAAGTATATTTTACATCTCCTGCAAACCGAGGGTTTCTTTCAAAAAGTACAGAGGTTTGTCGAAAACCTACCCAAGCACGTAACCCGCGAACATAACGGTTGCGTTCTGGCATAGAATTCAAGATATCTACTACTTGTCTATCCATTAAGCAAAAATCGCCTGTATCTACAGGAATATCAACTTTAGCCAAGCGTCGAAGCAGACGATAAAAAAGGTATGCCGTTAAGCGTTTTAGCCAACCTTCCTTTTGACGGGATATGCGTTGAGCGTATACTACTTGGTATTCTTGATGCCATTTTTCGATCATTGTTAAAATTAATTCTGGTGGATCTTGAAGATCGGCATCCATAACAATGATACATTTACCTTGGACAAAGTTCAAACCGGCAGTAACGGCGATTTGATGCCCAAAATTCCGGGCGAGACTGAGGTAATGGACTCGATGATCACGGTGATGTAATTCGCGCATCATACTCAAAGAGCGATCGCGGCTACCATCATCAATTAAAATTAATTCCACATCACCGTCTAACTGTTCCATAACATCATGTAAACGGCGATACATCTCCATGATGTTTTCTTCTTCGTTATAAATGGGGATAACTAGGGAGTAGATGGGCTGATTGATCATGATAAAATTTATTGAAAATTTAATTGCCTGAAAATAAAAATATAATGAATTATTCCTCTTATCTAAAAATCAATAAGGACTATATCATACTATTAACCATCTGGTTAATAGGATTAATGATAGATAGAACATGGTTTTTCTTAGATGAATCTATTCCAGCTTATGATCAAAGCGCACATTTAACGTTGGTATCATGATCATGCGATCGCATTAGGTAATTTATATTGTGGTATAAAATGTCATCCTCAAGGAAATTTTCGAGTAATTGAGAATCTCGCTACATTTATTCCCAAGGAATTACCGCTAGGAAAATATCAACTATCCGCACTATATTTAGATAAAATTAATGGCAAAATTACGCCTTTAAATATTCCTAATATAATTGTCAATGTTACAGATACAGGAAAATTAGAAAAAACACCACCTTTAGATTTAGTTTCCCGAATGTCACAATTGGCAGTAGACTTACAACAGGGAAAATTAGATAATATCTTTGTGCAAATAGATAATTTTAATCAATATGATCCTACTCAAGATTATTTAAAACAAATTGAATTTGCCGCTAATTATTACCTAGAGAATGAACCAAATAATCTGAATTGGCGTTATACTTTGGTTTTATCACAACTTTTACAGCGCAAAGCACCGGAATTAATTCAGAATTTAACAGAATTAACTAAATATGATCGTCAAAATCCCTATACTTGGCTTTATTTAGCATTTGTTTATTTATATGACTTTCAACCCAAACAAGCCGAAAAGCAGTTGATAATAGCAGAAAAATTAAAACCAGACATACCAGAATTAAAGACTTTAAAAACAGTTACAAATATCATGAAATTTCTCCCATTAATTCATTTATAAAATATGAGTCATAAACAATGGTTTTTAGGTTTATTGGTAGCATCTTTAATTTTATCGCTGATAGGTTTGGGTAATTTACCTTTACGAGATTGGGATGAAGGTACTTATGCTATAGTTGCTAGGGAAATTTATCGCACTGGTAACTGGATTTATCCGACTATCCAAGGAGATCCTTTTTTATTAAAACCACCTTTGATGCAATGGTTTATTGCTGTTTGCTATCATATCGGAGGAGTGCAAGAATTTACTACCAGATTTCCGGGAGCATTTTTAACAGCTTTAGGAGTACCTTTACTTTATTTAATTGGACGGTTAGCTTTTAGAAAAAATTTACCAGCTTTATTTTCAGCTTTGGTTTATTTAACATTATTGCCTGTAGTCCGTCATGGTAGACTAGCAATGTTAGATGGAATGACTGTTTCCTTTTTCTTGTTATTGTTATTTTGTGTTCTCAAAGCCCGTCATGATAAAAAATATGCTGTTGGTATCGGATTTTGTTTGGGTTTAATTACTCTGACAAAGGGAATGTTAGTAGTAGTTTTAGCAGTAATAGTAAGTTTATTTATCATTGCTAATAAACAATTAGCTTTATTAAAAAATCCATTTCTATGGATAGGAATGGTATTAGGTAATTTCCCGGCTATTGCTTGGTATTTTGCCCAATGGCAACATTATGGTAATATTTTCTTAGAAGTGCATTTTCAATCCCAAGCTTTTGACAGACTGGGAAAAGCTGTGGAAGGTAATACTGGTCCGATTTGGTATTATTTACTGGAAGTGATAAAATATGGTTTTCCCTGGTTGTTATTTTTGCCAGGAGGTTTATATTTAAGTTGGAAAAATCGTCATACTGCTTGGGGTTGTTTAACTCTCATTGGTACAATTGTTTATTTTGCCATAGTTTCTTTAATGAGTACCAAATTACCTTGGTATATTATGCCCATATATCCATTTTTAGCTTTAGCGATTGGGGCTAATTTAAGTTATATTTGGCAGGAGGAGAAGTTTAAAACCAGATTTTTGACGGGATTTTTTGCATTTTTAGTTATCGTCGGTTTAGCAGGTTGCATTTATTTTAATATATTTGATAAACAGCCATTATTAATTGTAATGAGTGTTGTTTTAGCAATGACTATGGGGATGACATCATGGTTAGTTAATCAGCATAACCGTCAATTTATCCCGGTTTTATTTGCGGGGATGTATTTAGTTTTAGGAATGTTGATGAGTTCTCAATCATGGATATGGGAGTTAAATGAAAAATTCCCTGTTCTACCAGTGGCAGCGTTAATTAGAGATAATGTACCACCTGGAACACAGATTTATACTTCTTTTCCTGATAGTCGTCCTAGTTTAGATTTTTATAGTGATTGTAAAATTATTCCTACATCTATTGCCGATTTACAGGATAAGTTTGCTGATAAATCTTATTTATTATTGGGTAAGGAGACTTTGCCGAAAATTAATTTAAATCAAAGTAAGGTTATGGGAGAAGCTAATGGTTTTAAATTGGTGGCTATAAATTAAGGCTAGTGTGTACACACAAGTTATCGAATCACCCCACCCTAACCCTCCCCTTGTAAAGGGGAGGGAACTAATTTTTCCGGTTTCTCCCCAAAGCATCGGGGGGATTAAGGGGGGTAATTTAACTTGTGTGTACACGATGCCTTTATAAGTAATTGGACAAAAATAGTTACAGTCATTGCGAGCGAAGGGAAGCAATCACAACCCTTGGAATTGCTTCATTTGACTTCGTTCCCTATGGCTAACGCCACGCAACGCTTACGCAATGACATTGTGTAATTAATTCTGTCTCACTACTTACAGCAATCATGACTTTTCAAACACCCTCTAAATGTCTTGGCTGGTGCGCCTATTTTTTCTGAAAATATTGCTGCGTATTCGCCATCAAATTCGCTTGTCTGTAATAGTACGGGATAAAATCGGAAATTTTTCTAAATTTTCAGCAATTACTGCCATAATCAAAGACTTTGAGAAAGCTTTAGACAGATTATGATGGAAGTTTAGGGCTTGATGAAAAAGGTGATAATCACTCGTCAACCACCCATCACTTCCCTTCGGGTAAGTGAGGGCTTGTAAAAGCCTAGTTGACCAGACTCAGTTCTTAACCGAACTACGTTAGAGGTAAGAGTTAAAGACCTACCAGAGGATGCGTAGCTAGTTCCCTGCTCTAGAACTTAAAAGTTAAACAGGCTTAAGGGTTAAACCAGTGCTTTTAAGATAGTTACCGACCTCTAACATTGTCGTTCGCGCCAGCGTGCCGGAGGCATCTAGCTAACATTACCCGCAAGGAGGCTCTTTGGAGCA
>NZ_JADEWA010000294.1:0-6868 GCF_015207865.1 Dolichospermum sp. LEGE 00246 | reverse complement strand
TTGTAAGGTGGTTGTCATGTGTTTATAATTGCGTTTGAGTTATGTATGTTCTGGTAGGTGTTTCTACCTCATGCCTTTATAGTAAGCCTTATATTTCGATTTGTAAAGGGGTTTTCGTAATATTTTTCGATAAATCTAGAAACCTGGGTCGTCTTTATGGCTATAACCTAGATATGGTAAGGCTTTCTACTGTTAATATTTTTTATAAAAACTTTTAATTTTTTTTCCTAACATTCAACACTTCTGCGTAGTGATAAGTAGTGAGACAGAATTAGTTACACAATGTCATTGCAAATGGAACGAAGTGAAATGAAGCAATCGCAAGGGTTGTGATTGCTTCCCTTCGCTCGCAATGACTGTAAATATTTTTGTCCAATTACTTAAAATAATAATTATGGATAAAAAAGTGATTACCAGTAGTTATTCCCTGCCAATCAAGCTGATATTTAATTTTTGAAAAAATCTGATATAATCAGCAATACCTTGTTCAAATTAAAAAAAGTCTTGATTTATACTCAAAACGGCTAGAAGCTGGACTTTTTTATCATACAAAGAACAAGTTCAAAGCCTCTCCCCGCACCTCTCCCTAACCCTCTCCTACCTTAATCAAATTTAAAAAAGCCTTGATTCGTAGATTGGATTGTTCGCGTTAGTGTTGCCCAGGAATAGCATAAAAAATAACAAATGTGTTGCCTTGCGCGATCGCCTAACCTAACCTACAAAAAATGGCGAAGCTATATATGACCGAAAACCCTATACAAAAACCCAATAGTCCCCAAATTCCCACTTTTACTTCCATTACGGAGGAAAGATTACACCGTCAACAACGACTAGCGGCTGCATTGCGGCTATTTTCACGGTTTGGATTTGATGAAGGTGTTGCTGGACACATTACAGCCCGTGACCCAGAAAACCCTGAACATTTTTGGGTAAATCCTTTTGGAATGCACTTCGGTTTAGTTAGAGTTAGTGATTTGATATTAGTTAATCAGCAAGGTGATGTAATTTACGGTAATCGTCCGGTAAATCGCGCAGCTTTTGCTATTCATTCTCAAGTTCATGCAGCCCGTCCTGATGTGGTAGCGGCGGCACACGCCCATTCTATCTATGGTAAAAGTTGGTCTAGTCTGGGTCGTCTGCTTGACCCCCTGACTCAAGATGCTTGTTCTTTTTACGAAGACCACAGTATATTTATGGATTATACGGGAGTTGTGCTTGACCCGGAAGAGGGTAAGCGAATTGCTGAAACTTTAGGAAAAAATAAGGCTGTCATTCTCAAAAATCACGGCTTGCTGACGGTAGGTAAAACTATTGATGAGGCTGCTTGGTGGTTTATCACGATGGAGCGTTCTTGTCAAGCTCAATTATTGGCAGAAGCTGCTGGAATACCTAGCCCGATTAAGCCGGAGTATGCGAAGATAGCTTATAGCCAAGTGGGTTCTCCTGAGATGGGTTGGTTTAGTTTTCAGTCTTTGTATGAAATGATTGTGCGGCGAGAACCCGATTTTCTGGAATGACCTCTGTTGCGGTTATGGGGGTTATTGGGGGGGGATGTAATAAGTAATTGGACAAAAATATTTACAGTCATTGCGAAGGAAGGGAAGCAATCACAACCCTTGCGATTGCTTGATTTCACTTCGTTATATATGGCTAACGCCACGCTGCGCTAACGTAATGACATTGTGTAATTAATTCTGTCTCACTACTTATGAAGTAAGAAGTAAGGAGTAAGAAGTAAGAAATAAAGAAGGAAGGGCGCAGGGCCTGCGCCCTACGATTGTTCGATGATTCCGCCACCTAAGACTTTTTCACCTTCGTACCAAACGGCTGCTTGTCCAGGGGTGATGCTGAATTGTGGTTCATCAAATACTAACCGGACGCGGGAATCTGGTAGGGGAATGACTGTGACGGGTACGGGTTGGGAACGATAACGGATTTGAACTTCGGCGCGAATGGGGGCGACAGGTTCAGCTATGGAAACCCAGTTTACTCGATTTATTGTACATTCTGACTGAGATCCTTTGGTGCGATCGCCTACAACTACTTTGTTATTAGCTGCGTCTAGTTCAATCACATACAAGGGTTCAGCGGCGGCGATGCCTAAGCCTTTTCGCTGACCAATGGTGTAATGATGAACACCATCGTGTTGTCCCAAAACTTTACCAGTGGTATCTACAATATCACCAGGTCGAGGAGCTAAATATTTATCTAAAAATGCCCGCATAGAGCCATTGCTTTCTACTAAGCATAAATCTTGACTTTCTGGTTTATCGGCGGTTTTTAAGTTGTATTCAGTAGCAATTCTGCGAGTATCGGTTTTATTCAGTTCACCCAGGGGAAAAATTGTTGCCCCTAATAAGTCTTGGGATAAGTCATAGAGGAAATAAGATTGATCTTTGTTGCGGTCTACGGCTCGTAATAGTTGGTAACGGTTAGTGGTGTCATTGTAGCGGATTTGGGCATAATGACCTGTGGCGATTTTAGCCGATGCCAATTTTTCCCTTGCATATTCCACCATTGTCCCGAATTTCACCGTTTTGTTACATTGGGAACAAGGCAACGGCGTAATGCCTACACTGTAACCTGTCACTAAAAAATCAATAATTTCTGTTTGAAAGACATCCCGAATATCAACAATTTCATGGGGTATACCCAATTGTTCACAAATATTAGCCGCGTCGATCATTCCTTCAGAGCAACATTGCCCTTTGCCTTTCATCAGCCAAAGAGTTAAACCAATTACATCATAGCCCTGATTATGCAGCATAGCGGCGGCTACGGAACTATCAACGCCACCGGAAAGACCAACGACAACTTTTTTCATAAGGATATCCGGTAAGTAGGAAACGAGCGTGGCTTGGCTCCCTGAGAGGAAAGCGACACGGGCGGTTTTAACCGCTTTGAATGCTTTTTTCATTACCGTCTTGGAGTTAAGAAATTCGGGGTACTTTTGTGGTGTACTTTCAACGGGACAATTACCGATTCAAATTTCCCAAATCTGTACGCATAATGTAAGTAGTGAAACAGAATTAATTATACAATGCTATTGCGTTAGCGCAGCGTGGCGTTAGCCGTATGGAACTAAGTTAAATGAGGCAATTCCAAGGGTTGTGATTGCTTCCCTTCGCTCGCAATGACTGTAAATATTTTTGTCCAATTACTTATTGCTCCGAAGAGCCTCCCATTTCTGGGGTAATGTTAGCTGCGTCAATGTTTTAAGAGCTTTTTAGGCTTGCAACACTGTTTCAGTGACTTTGAAACTGTTTAATCACAAGCGACAGAGCAGGGAACTAGCTACGCATTCCAGGGTGTCGTGACTCAAAAAACGTAGTCAGTGAAGACTTAGACTGGTCAGTACAGCTTGCAATTTCTTACAAGCTCAGTCCCTTTAGGGCTGAGTTACTGACATTTTTCAAAGTCTTTGGGGCTTAATTGTTGCCACAAAGAGATTTTTATTTGACCACAAGGTGCGAGACTGTCCAATTATAGCACACACACTGATAAAGCCTGAAGGGGATGGCAAAACTAAAGTCTCCAGATTGTCCAGATTAGTGAGAAAATAAAAACTTGCAATTATCTTTACCTTGTATTGTTGACTGACCAAAGGAATTGGAAAAAATGTGGCAAAGAATTACGTTCATCTTATTATTGCTATTGAGCTTTAGCTTGAGTAGTGGCGGTGTAGCTAATGCGGCTGGACTAAATAGGTTTGTAGATAGTGCTGACGGTTATCAGTTTGATTATCCTAATGGTTGGTTACAAGTTAAAGTTGGTGATGGTCCTGATGTGGTGTTTCACGATTTAATTGAAGTATCAGAGAATGTGTCTGTGGTAATTAGTCCGGTGGCTTCTGGTAAAACTTTGGCGGAATTGGGAACGCCAACGGAAGTTGGTTATAAATTAGGAAAGGCGGCTCTTGCTCCTGTAGGTTCTGATCGGACTGCTGAGTTGATCAATGCGGCTGAAAGGGAAGTAGATGGAAAAATTTACTACTTTCTAGAATATGCAGTTAAATTTCCTAATGGACAGGAAAGACATAATATTTCTAGTGTGGCTATCAGTCGTGGTAAGCTGTTTACGTTTAATGCTTCGGTTCCTGAGAAACGTTGGAAGAAGTTGCAACGGATGATTGATGAGGTTGTGAGTTCTTTCACTGTTTATTAATAACTAGAAATGGTGGTAATTGACAATTAACTATTATCAATTACCAAAAAACTACTTATACAACAATTTATGAAAATTCCGCAATTTGTGCTTGCTTCTGCTTCTGTTGCCCGTCGTCGGTTATTGCAAACTGTGGGAATTGAACCAATAGTTTGTCCGAGTGATTTTGATGAGTCACAAGTACAACTAACTGAACCTGGGGAATTGGTGAAAACGCTGGCTAAGTGTAAAGCGGAAACTGTGGTTTCCCAATTTCCATCGGCGTTGGTGATGGGTTGTGATTCGGTTTTGGCTATGGGTGGGGGGATTTACGGTAAACCAGGGGATGCGGAGGAAGCGATCGCTCGGTGGCAATTGATGCAAGGTAATTTTGGTGACTTGTACACTGGTCATGTTTTGATTGATACTACTAAAAATCAAACTGTGGCTAAATATCAAGTTACTAGGGTGTATTTTGCGAAAATGAGCGATCGCGCTATTCTTGCCTATGTAGCTACAGGTGAGCCTCTTCAATGCGCTGGAGCATTTGCTTTAGAAGGCTTTGGAAGTTTGTTTGTGGAGAAAATAGAGGGTTGTCACAGTAATGTCATTGGTTTGAGTTTACCCTTATTGCGGCAGATGATCGGGGAATTAGGATATGAAGTTACAGATTTTTGGGGATAGTTAAGTAATTATTATTCCCAATTTTTAATGGATAAAATGTTAAAAAATAGGGACTCCGCAAGGCAGAAGTCAAAAGTCAAAAGCAATATTGAGCAAGATTTTTGGCAATTAAAAATGGTTGGTTTATTTACGCCGTGCTGCACTACTATCTTAATATAGAATTGGTTTAGGAAAATAAAGCATGAAACGAGATGAGGTACTGGCAACTTTAGCTGCACATAGAGAAAAGTTGCAGGAACTGGGAGTAAAATCCCTTAATTTGTTTGGTTCAGTGGCGCGGGATGAAGCTAGTTCAGATAGCGATGTAGACTTTTTAGTGGAGTTTAATCGTTCGGGTGGGTTGTTTCAACTTTTACAAGTGCAGTATTATTTAGAAGATATTCTGGGATGTTCTGTTGATTTGGGAACGGAGGATGCTTTGAGAGAACATTTGCGAAAACCTGTATTAAAGGATGTCATTCGTGCCTTCTAGAGATTGGCGGTTTCGTATTCAAGATATTGTCTTATCTATCAATGAAATTGAGCAAAGGACAAGGGGTGTAACGTTTGAGGAATTTACAAAAAATCAAACGCTTGTCAAAGCTGTTCTCTATGATTTCGTCGTGATTGGAGAAGCTACTAGAAATGTTCCTAATGATATTCAGTTACGCTATCCTCTCATACCTTGGCGGTTGATGGGAGGGATGCGAAATGTTGTAACTCACGAATATTTTCAAGTTGATTTGAGTAGAGTCTGGGAAACAATTCAAAATGATTTATCCTCATTATTGCCACAACTACAAGAGGTGCTAGAAAGAGAAATATCAGGAGAATAGTTGATCTGGTACAAATAATTGTAAACTAGGAAATAAATTGTATTTCCTAAATAATATGTCTTCTACTCCTTCTCTTCGTGAACAACAACATCCCCTGATTCATCAACTAGCTGATTGTATTGAAGCGGTTTGGCATAAACACTTAGACTTATCACCATACAATTTACCTGCGGAATTGGGATATGTAGAAGGTAAATTAGAAGGGGAAAAACTGATTATCGAAAATCGTTGTTATCAAAGTCCCCAGTTTCGCAAAATACACTTGGAACTAGCAAAGGTGGGGAATATGTTAGATATTCTGCACTGTGTGATGTTTCCTCATCCTGAATATGATCTTCCCATGTTTGGTTGTGATTTAGTCGGAGGTAGAGGTCAAATTAGTGCTGCTATTGCTGATCTTTCGCCAGTAAACTTAGATCGAATTCTACCAGATGGTTATAATTTGCAACTTAGTAAATTAACCACAGCCAACTTTTCTCAACCTCGTGAATTACCAGAATGGGGCCATATTTTTTCCGATTTTTGTCTGTTTATTCGTCCTAGTTCCCCGGAAGAAGAGACAAGTTTTTTGTCTCACGTAGAATCATTTCTAGATATTCATTGTACCCAAGCGATCGCATCTAGTCCAGTTGCACCTGAAAAAGTAGCTCAAATTATTGCTGGACAATATAATTATTGTACCAAACAACAACAAAATGATAAAACCCGTAGAGTTTTAGAAAAGGCTTTTGGGATAGATTGGGCAGAAAATTATATGACTAAAGTTTTATTCGACTTGCCAGAGTTGCCAGAATAATCTGAGAAAATATTACCAGAAGTCTCAGCAATTAAAAATTGCTATGGCAGCATCCCAATTATGCGGTAAGCATAGATGCTTAGAGACTTCAGGGAGAATAAAAGGCAAAATAGCCGAAAAGTGATGAAGAGAAAAAATGAACAATAAATTTAAATTCTGTATTAATTACTATACAGAATTTGGATGCTAAAAATCACAATTTAAACAAATGACCCAGATTGGGACGGTCTACCACTTCCTCTAAGAGGGTGTTTAAAAAGTCACGATTGCTGTATCAAATGTTTTACCCCTCCCTAACCCTCCCCTTATAAAGGGGAGGGAACTGGATTTTCTTGTTTCTCCCCTTTGTAAGGGGGGTAACAATGTGATGAAAATTACGGGATACCACTTTTAAAACATCCTTCCCCTTTGCAAGGGGAGGGTTAGGGTG
>NZ_JADEWA010000293.1:0-6883 GCF_015207865.1 Dolichospermum sp. LEGE 00246 | reverse complement strand
GATTTCATCACCTTTGATCTTACATTTTCCCTCATCAGTGCAAATGACAGATGATCAATTTTTTGATTTCTGTCAAGAAAACCGTGATTTACGGATTGAGAGGAATGAATTCGGAAATATATTAATTATGCCACCTGTTGATTCAGAAACAGTAGGTGAACACAATAAAACCAAACTGTGTAAAGAAACGTAAAATCGCCCAAACCCTCTTCACTCTTGCCTCTTGCCTTGCCATAACGACAATTTTCAACGCCAACCTACTTAAACCAAATAAACGGAAGGAAATTATTATGCTTTCATCTCCCTTAATGTTACAAATGCCTTCATCAATGACAGATGATCAATTTTTTGAATTTTGTCAACTAAACCGTGATTTACGGATTGAGAAAAATAGATTTGGAGATATATCAATTATGTCACCCGCAGGTTCAGAAACAGGAAATCGAGAAGGTAGAATTATCCAACAATTAATGAATTGGACAGATGAAGATGGTACAGGAATAGCATTTTCTTCTAGTACAGGATTTACACTGTCTACAGGTGCGAAACGTTCTCCTGATGCTGCTTGGGTAAAGTTAGAAAGATGGAATCAACTCACACCTACACAACAAGAGAAGTTTGCACCTATTTGTCCTGATTTTGTGATTGAATTAAGGTCAGCTTCTGATAACTTGCAGCCTTTAAAGGATAAAATGCAGGAATATATACAAGAACCAGGAATCCAATTAGGTTTATTAATTGACCGCAAAAATCGCCGAGTTTATATTTATCGTCCTGGACAAGTAGAAGAGTGTTTAGAAAATCCTGATACTGTGAGTTGTGATCCTATTTTACCGAGGTTTGTGTTGAATATGAGTAAAATTTGGTAGTGATAAAATTGCGAGTGAAAGGAAGCAATCTCTTGACAACCGATAAACCACCTAACGCAAAAATATCTCAAAACCCTTATTCCTCTGTGTCCTCTGCGCCTCCGTGGTTCGTTAATCAGGATAATTTATTTCTTGGAAGTCCCTAAAACAAAGACGCAGAAAAAACTCTCTGCGCCTTGTGCGTGAAAATATTACCTTAAACCATCTCAGCAGTTTGCTGCGCTTGAGGCTGGAACATAAACAGAGAATAAACCACATCACGGCGGATATTCACCATCATATCCAAGAACAACTCATAACCCTCACTCTTATACTCAATCAGCGGGTCCTTTTGCCCATAACCACGCAAGCCAACCGACTCACGCAAAGCATCCATTTGTTGCAGATGCTCCCGCCATAAAGTATCTATGCGTTGGAGAATAAAGAACCGTTCCGCTTGACGCATTAAACCTGGTTGAATTTGGTCAATTTGTGATTCCTTCATATCATAGGCAATTCGCGCCTGTTCATGGAGGAAAGCCTTAATTTCCACCACCACCATATCCTCCAACTGGCTAGACTGCATATCAGCCAACAGGTAAACAAACTCCTTCACCTTATCCACCAACTTATCCAATTCCCATTCTTCCGAAGGTAAATCAGGGTTGATGTAATAATCAACAATGTCATCCATCGTTTTTTCCGCGTATTTAACCACCTGTTCCTTCAAGTCTTGACCTTCCAATACCCGGCGACGTTCCGCATAGATTGCCCGACGTTGGTTATTCATTACCTCGTCATACTCAAACACCTGTTTACGGATGTCGTAGTAATAGGTTTCGACCTTTTTCTGTGCGCCCTCTAAGCTGCGGGTTAACATTCCCGACTCAATCGGCATATCTTCTTCCACTTGGAAAGCATTCATCAAGCCGGCAACGCGATCGCCCCCAAAGATTCGTAATAGGTTATCCTCTAAACTGAGGAAAAATCTGGTAGTTCCTGGGTCGCCTTGTCTTCCCGCCCGTCCGCGTAATTGATTATCAATCCGTCGTGATTCGTGTCGTTCCGTTCCAATAACGTGCAAACCGCCACGTTCCACCACTTGATCATGTTCGCGGCTGGTAAACTCTTCATACTCATGCTTAACCTGTTGGTAAGCTTCCCGCAACTTCTGAATTACCACATCATCTGTCGGGGCTTTTTCCGCCGCCACAGCCACCTTATCTTCTGCTTCCAACTCCGGTAAACTCCGTTCACCGTAAGCCTTAACAGCCACCTCTACAGCCGCTTTTAAAAGCTGTTCTGTTTCCTTGGTTAATTGAGTGGGAAAAATTTCTGGAGAAGCCCGCCAAGTTTTCACCTTTTTACCAGGAACAAAGCCTTGTCCACCACCGCTACCACCCATAGGTAGTCCCGAAGCCCTTTGTACGCCAAATTCATCATCTTCAGGGCTGACAATGCGGGGCATAAAGTATTCCCGTAGTTTCAACCGCGCCATATACTCGGAATTACCACCCAGGATAATATCTGTACCCCGTCCTGCCATGTTGGTAGCGATAGTTACAGCCCCACTGCGTCCAGCTTGGGCAATAATTTCCGCTTCCCGTTCCACATTTTCTGGTCTAGCGTTAAGCAACTCATGGGGAATATCCATTTCCTTGAGGAGTCGGCTGAGAAGTTCGGATTTTTCGACACTGGTTGTCCCCACTAACACAGGTCTACCATTTTCGTGCATTTCGGCACATTCTTTAGCGATCGCTCTCCACTTCCCTGGTTCAGTCTTAAACACCATATCAGACAAGTCTTCCCGTCTTCTAATCCGGTTAGTGGGAATAATCGTGACTTCCCGTTTGTAAATCTTTTCAAATTCCACCTCTTCCGTTTTCGCCGTTCCCGTCATTCCCCCCAATTTGGGATACAGCAAAAATAAGTTTTGATAGGTAATAGTCGCCAAAGTTTGGGTTTCTGGCTGAATTTCTACGTGTTCCTTCGCTTCAATTGCCTGATGCAACCCATCACTCCACCGTCTGCCCGGTAATACCCGACCCGTAAACTCATCCACAATCACCACTTCATCATTGCGGACAATATAATTTACATCCTTGAGAAACAATTCCTTGGCTTTAATCGCATTAAACATAAAATGCGCCCAAGGGTCTTCCGGGTCAAATAAATCTGTCACACCCAACTGATTTTCCGATTCAGCAAAACCCTCATCTGTCAAGAGAACGTTACGATCCTTTTCATTAACTTCGTAATGCTCATCTTTTTTGAGACTAAAAGCAATTTCCGCCGCTTGCAGGTATTTTTCTGTCGGTCTTTCCACCTGACCAGAAATAATTAATGGAGTTCGCGCCTCATCAACTAAAATCGAGTCTACCTCGTCAATCACACAGAAATTAAACGGACGTTGCACCACCTCAGCCATAGATGTAGCCATATTATCCCGGAGATAATCAAAGCCAATCTCGCTATTGGTGACATAGGTAATATCACACGCATAATTTTTTTGGCGCTCGCTGGGGGTCATAGTGGACTGAATTAGCCCCACACTTAACCCCAAAAACCTGTGTACCTGACCCATCCATTCTGCGTCCCGACGCGCCAGGTAATCATTCACAGTAATTACGTGGACACCCTTACCAGTCAGGGCATTTAAATAACTTGGTAAGGTAGCTACCAAAGTTTTCCCCTCACCGGTTTTCATTTCAGCAATTTGTCCAGTATGCAGAATTATCCCACCCTGCAACTGTACATCAAAGTGACGTAATCCTAAGACACGCCGCCCCGATTCCCGAACCACAGCAAAGGCTTCCGGTAAAATATCATCTAGAGTTTCGCCTTTAGCCAACCGTTGTTTAAACTCGACGGTTTTAGCTTTTAACTGTTCATCAGACAGCGGCTTAATATCTTCCTCTAAGAGGTTAATTTCTGTAATGTAAGGTTGGTATTTTTTAAGTTTACGAGCGTTGGGATCGCCCAACAAAAGTTTTAGCATGGCAGTTTATAGAATTAAATCAAGAGGAATGGAGATTAAAGCTTTGGTTATTCGATTATAGACACTTAATCTAACCCAGCCCTTTTGCTTAGGGATGGGTGTAAAATGAGAATTTACTCAAAAACCAAATGAAAGCAAACCTGTCGCCTTTATACAATCATAGATTTCAATTAATATCTTAATATTTAAACTGCTTCATTAGTCAGTTGTCATTAGTCATTAGTCAGTTGTCATTAAATTATTTCTCCCTGCCCCCTAACTCTACTCCCATTCTGCACTGAGGCTGCGGAAATTATACTTATCAGCCCCAATAGTTTGGGTAATTTAACACCAGGATGCAAAGCCTTAAAATAACGAGAGTCATTGAGACGATAGGGTGTTGCTTCCTCTTGTAGTTGGACACGGGAAAAGGTGTAAAGATATTTTGATACCAAAAGATGTGAAAACTTATCTAAGGGCTTAATTTGTGCGCCATAGTCCTGGATTTTTCCAGGTTTGACTAGGAGATACAGCAGGTGGTAATGCGATGTGACAAGATGAGCAGTTTTCTAAATACAGTTCTTGTCCTGGTTGATATTGTGCTGGTATGACATCAACAGTCACAATTGAGTCCACCGGGGTTGCACTGTGGGCGCTAGTGACAAATCCCAATATCCAGCCTATAGCCACACTCCAAGCAAAAATCACCAGCATCACCATAAGTAGTTGGCGTTTTAGTCGGCGGTGGGATTTACTTTTAACTAAATTTGGCATAAAGTTCTCAATTTACTTTTGCGTTGAGAAATGGTTTTTATATGAAAAATCTGATAAAAACTTTTAATCAAACCTCTGGACATCCAAGAATATAGCAATCTCCAGAATTGTACTCCTTCTTCTTTCTCCTGTAATTATGCACAACTATTCATAGACTTTCTAGATAGCTTAAAAGGTCTGCCATTTCTTGGATACTGGGCTGGAATTTGGGCATGGGGGGAGTTTCCCCGCTAGTTACTTGATGAATTAGTCCATAGCGGGATTTATATTTGGAGATTTCATGTAAACTTGGACCAACTAGTCCGGTTGCGTCTAAACCATGACAACCAGCACAGTTGATTTGAAAAATAGCTTTCCCCTGGACTGGGTTGCCTTGACGGGATAGAACACTTTTAACATAAGGATCGGAGGCTTTGACGATCTCAATCCCAAACAGGATTAATGGGAGGGCTATCAGTATCGCTACGATGAAGATAACGATCTGTTGAATGAGGGTTTCAGGTTTGATTAGCTGGTTATCCAAAAGGTTTGCTTTGACAATGTGCAAGTTTTCATTTCCTACACATAGCTTAAAATTTCTTGATTGTGTTCGCAAGTACAAATGATAGTTTTTATCTAGTATTCATATTTAAAGCTACTATGGAACGCGGGATTAATGCAAAATTTGGTAAAATGAAAAACAGGAATCAAATCTTTCAATAATTGCAACAAGGAGCTTTACAGTGGTTGAACCCCTACTATCAGGTATTGTGCTTGGTTTAGTTTTTGTGACTTTAAGCGGTTTATTTTACGCTGCCTATAGACAATATAAGCGTCCTACAGAATTGGGCGGCTGATATTGATTGATGAGTCAGGGAGGAGGCAGGGAGGAGGCAGGGGCGAAATCATTACCAATTACCCATTACCAATTCCCTGTTCCTGATAAAATGTTAAAGCTGTTTTACCATAGCTTTTTTGCCGACAGATTTCCCAGTTGGGGATAGTTAGTGGTGTCCAATCTTGGTGACGATGTTCGACTGCTATTTCTCCCTGGGAATCTAAAAGCTGATATTGAGCGATCGCTTGTAATACTGATTCATATAATCCACTAGTATAAGGTGGGTCAAAATATATTCTGTCAAATTTTTGACCTGATAATTTTTTTAACTGTTGAGTAATATTTCCCCGTAATAGCTGAAATTTCTGTTCTGGTTTGGCTACCTGTTGCCAATTTTCTTGGATGATGGCACAAGCTTGACTTGATTGTTCAATGCCAATCACGACGCTGGCTTCTCTGCACAAAGCCTCCGCACCCATAGAACCACTACCGGCGCACAAATCTAACCAGCGACAACCACTGATTCTCCCCTGCCAAATATTAAACAATGCTTCCCGGACTCGCGCACTGGTAGGTCTGGTATGTTCACCTGGTAAAGTTTTAAGCAGACGATTCCCGTAAATTCTTAGACTCATTATTCAATTTTAGATTTTGGATTTTGGATTTTGGATTGACCCTAGAGAGAAATAGAACCATACCATCAAGATCATCCGATTTTGGATTTTGAGTAAATAAACACCTGAAAATATTGCAAACTTTTGTTAAGCAAAAACTTTTTCACGGACTTGAGCCACAAAATTAGAGAGGATTTGCAATCCCACATTTGATGATTTTTCAGGATGGAATTGGACAGCCATGAGATTTTCATGAGCGATCGCTGCTGTAAAACTTTGATCACCATGAGTCACAGTCGCCGCCTGCACTTGGGGATTTGTCGGTTCAACATAGTAAGAATGGACAAAATAAACCCAAGGATCTATAGGTAAATGCTCCCATAAAAGGTTTTTTGGCTGGTTGAGTTGGAGTTGATTCCAACCCATGTGGGGAATCGTCATCCCCGGTTCAGAACGAAACCGGCGGACTTTTCCTGGCACAATTCCTAATCCTGGTAAAGTTCCTTCGGCGCTGGATTCAAACAAAATTTGTAATCCTAAACAAATACCCAGGAACGGTTTACCAGAGGCGATCGCATCTTTAATCGGTTGTTCCAAACCACGCGATCGTAAATGTTGTACCGCCGGATCAAATGCTCCCACCCCTGGCAAAACTATAGCATCTGCTTTTGCCAACTCTTGAGAACAATAAGTAACCAGAGGAGTCGCCCCAGCTTTTTCTAATCCTTTGCAAACAGAGTGCAAATTTCCCATATCGTAATCAACAACTGCAATCACTGCCATTTAGCTGCTCCTTGTAAATTTATGAGGGAGGGCTTTTAATTATTCTAATTCTAATTATTATTTATAATGC